>PHCH01000147.1 GCA_002840785.1 Betaproteobacteria bacterium HGW-Betaproteobacteria-4
CGGCATGTCGGCCTACGTCGAGAAGGTTCAGGAGCCGGAATTCGCTGCCCGCGACCGTGGCTACACCTTCGTCTCGCACCAGCAGGAAGTCGGTACCGGCTACTTCGACGACGTCACCACCGTCATCCAGGGTGGCAAGTCCAGCGTCACCGCGCTGACCGGCTCGACCGAAGAAGAACAGTTCCACTAAGAAGCTCACCGCTTTGAATTGCCGCCCGATCAGGCGGCAAACGAAGGCCGACACTCACAAGGTGTCGGCCTTTTCGTTTTGCCGGGTGACTTCCACGGTCAACCGGAAAAAACACTCAAAATTTGAATGCTCATTTCAAGAAAACAGCTTGCCATCTATGCCAAACGGCATAGAATGTAAATATCAAAATCTACAAAAAAGGTAAGCGTTATGAACAATCTGTCAGTCAAGGTCCGTTTGATCATTCTCGTCCTCGGCATGGCCGGTTTACTCGTCATTGTCGGAGGGCTCGGGTTCCATGCTGCCAGCTCGGCCGTCGAAGACCTCCACCTGACCTACGAGCAGCAGACCATTCCGATGCGCGAAGTGGCCCGCCTGCGACGCCTGATTGTCGAAAGCGAGAGTCATGTCTTTCGCGCTTTCCAGCACAACCCGGCTTTTGACTACGCGAAACTTCATAGCCATCCGCTCACCGAGCATACCGACGCCATCGAAAAAAATATCAAGGTAGCCGACGAAACCTGGAAGGACTTGTTGGCGCACCTCGATCCAGCCAGCCAGGAAGCCAAATTGGCGACGGAGATTCAACCGATTTATCAAAATTTCGTCAGCGAAGTATTGCGCCCCGCGATCAGTCGCCTGAAGGCCGAGGATTTCACGACAGAAAGCGTCGCCACCTTCCTCAAGACCGATGCCAGCTACGGCAGCAAAATGCACAAGCCCTTCGATGAACTGGCCGCAGCCCAGCAGAACGCCGTCAAGGAACACTATGAAGCCTCGCTGGCCAGCAGCGCCCGGCTGCGTAACCTGTCGATCACGATCATGGTCATCGGTAGCGCGTTGGCCTTGCTGGTGGCCATCCTGACCATTCGCTCCATCGTCGGGCCGCTCACCGAGATGCGCGCAGTGATCGACCGTGCCGCCAGTCAGAATGACTTTACGGGCAGCATCAAGGTGGCCGGCCAAAACGAAATTGCCGACACGGCTCGCGCTTTCAACACCATGATGACGACCTTGCGCACCAGCCTGACTGACCTCAAGCAGAACATGGTCAGCGTCGATGACGCCCTGATGACCCTGGCCACCTCGTCCGAACAAGCCGCCAAGGCATCGACCAGCACGAGTGAATCGGCCGCGGCCATGGCCGCCTCGGTCGAGGAAATGTCGGTCAGCATCAACTCCGTTTCGGACAGCACCAACGAGGCGCTGACCATTTCCGAATCGGCCGGACAAAGCGCCGAAACGGGCGGCAAGGTAATCGATACGACGGTCACCGAGATCGAGAAGATCGCCCAGGTCATCGGCCAAGTCAGCACCACCATCAAGGCGCTGGGCGAAAGTTCGAATCGCATATCGTCGGTGGTTCAGGTCATCAAGGACGTCGCCGACCAGACCAACCTGCTCGCCCTGAACGCGGCCATCGAAGCCGCTCGGGCTGGCGAAGCCGGGCGCGGATTTGCCGTCGTTGCCGACGAAGTGCGCAAACTGGCCGAACGTACCTCGACGGCAACCGGCGAAATCGCCAGCATGATCGACAACATCCAGAGCTGTTCGCGCTCGGCCGTCGACAACATGGAAGACACCGTCGCCCAGGTGGGCAAGGGAACGGAACATGCGCAGGAAGCCGGACGGGCCATCGTCTCGATCCGGGAAGGCTCGGCCCAGGTCGTGCGCGTGGTGCACGATATTGCCGACGCCATGTCCGAACAGGGTGCAGCCAGCCAGGACATCGCCCGTCGCGTCGAAAATGTCGCCCAGGCATCCGAAGAGAGCAACGCCAGCGTTCAGCAGGCGGCCAGCGCCGTTCGCAATATCCGCGAAACCTCGGCCCGCATGCGGGCAACCGCCGAACGCTTCAAGGTATAAGCGCCCGGCAGGCGAGTCAGGGCCGACACTCCACGGAGGTCGGCTTTTTTTCGCCCACCAGCGGATTGCTACGGTCAACCGGGAAAAATGGCCAAAATCGAAATGCTCAAACCGACGGCCGCGTCCACATCCAGCTCAGGACAATGACAGCAACCGCCAGCGGCACATAACACCACGGCTCGGGCAGCCCAAACCAGCCGCCGACGGCGCTGATCGCCATGAGCAGCGTCGCAAGCCGCTTGGCGACGAGTGGAATGGCGCCGTGGTCCCGCCAGGCGCGAATCGCCGGCCCGGCACTCGGGTGGGCCAGCAGCCTGGCCTCCCATTCCGGATGCGAACGGGCGAAGAAATAGGCGGCGAGGATCAGGAAAGGCGTTGTCGGCAGCAGCGGCAGCACGGCACCGATCACGCCGAGCACCACACAAAGCACACCGAGACCGCGATAGACAGGGGTTTTCATGGCGCTCAGCGCAGCTCCCAGTAACTCGGCCGGCTGTAGGTTTCCTTGAGCAGATCGATGACCGGCCCTCCTTGAGATCCTGACCGACCTCCCACAGCGAGCGCCAGGCCAGGCCACGGCCAGCCAGCGCCCAATCGTGCAGCACGGCGCCATCGTTGCATTCGAAAGCCCCGTTGACCTTGATCGTATCGACCTGGCCACTGTCCGGATGGCGAAAAACCCAGCCACGCTGCTGGCCGAGCGACAGGCATTCGTGCGTCGCCAGATCGGCCGGTTCGCGCGGCACGCCGTGGGCGACCAGATACGCCGGGCTGGCCACCACCATACGGCGCATTTCGCCAAGGCGGACGCTGATCAGGCTGGAGTCGGTCAATTCGCCGATGCGGACGGCGCAATCGATGTTTTCATTGACCAGATCGACGAGCCGGTCGCTGAGATTCAAATTGACCCTGACCTCCGGGTTGCCGAGCATGAATTCGCTCACCAGCGGCGCCACATGCAGGCGCCCGAAACCCGACGGCGCCGACACCCGCAACTGACCGCTCGCCCGCACGCTGCCCAACGACACCGCCGCCTCGGCGTTGGCCAGATCGTTGAGCGTTTTCTGGCAATCCTCAAGAAACGCCTGGCCCTCAAAAGTAATCGTCAGCTTGCGCGTGGTGCGCAGCAGCAACTTGACGCCGAGCCGCGTTTCCAATGCATCAAGGCGTCGCCCGATAATGGCCGGCGTGACGCCCTCGACCCGCGCCGCCGCGGAGAGACTGCCCCGAGTAGCGGCCGAAACGAAGGCTTCGATCTGTTTCAGGCGGTCCATTTGATACCTAAAGTAAAAGATGAATTGATTCTAGCCGTCTTTCAAGTCTTATAGAAGAGTCATAGAATCCGTCGCATCGCAGCATTCATTCATCCTTCACACAGGAGTTCCTCATGGCCCTCAACCTGCCGCAAGGCGTGCAAATCACCGG
>PHCH01000148.1 GCA_002840785.1 Betaproteobacteria bacterium HGW-Betaproteobacteria-4
GGCGATCTTGGCCAGCACGGCGAAAACGCCGGAGGCCGGGCACAGGTAGCGGCACCAGATGCGCTTTTCGCGGCCGTAGAGCAGGCCGATGCCGATGGCGGCGACGGTCGAGCCGCCGAGGACCAGCAAAGCCGCTTGCGGGTATTCGTAGACGCTGACCAGCTGGCCGTACACCGTGGTCATGATGAAGGCGACGAAGGGCCAGCCGGTCCATTTGAGCCAGCGCGGCAGCGCCTTGCCCCGGCCGTACTGGCTGACCCATTCGGAGACGGCGCCTTCCGGGCAGAACAGGCCGCACCAGACGCGGCCCATGGTCACCGTGGCGATCATGACGCCCGGCCACCACAGGCCCCAGAAGCAGAATTGGGCGAAGAGGCGCAGGTTGTCCCAGATGTGGGCGTCTTCCGGCGGCAAAGGCAAAAACGCCGGGATGATGACCATCGCGGCGTAGAGGATGACGATCAGCCATTGAACGGCGATGATGGATTGGCGATTGTTTCTGAGGAAAAGGCCGATTTTTTCCAGTCGACCGTGGGATTTGCTGGGGTGGAACCGGATGACCTGTTCAGCCACGGCCGGTCCTCCGCCAGGCAAACAGCACGACGCCCCAGTAGGCGGCCCAGACGAGCAGGCTGCTCAGCGCCGGGCGGGCGCGGTAGCCGGAGAAATCGGCGAGCAGCTTGCCGGCTTTGGTCGTGTCGTCGATCAGGGCCGAGGTATCCCACACCGGGTCGAGCAGCGGCGGCAGGGTGCCGGCGCCGATCAGGCGGTCGATGGCGGCGATGAGCAGGGCCGAGGCGAGGATGAGGAGCAGGATGGACGAGAGGCGCAGAAGCAGGCCGATGTTGAGTTTGGCCAGGCTCTTGGCGGCCAGCCAGGCAGTGGCGCCAGCCCCGGCAAACCCGGCCACAGCGCCCATGAGCAGGGCGCTCAGGTCGCCTTCCTGGGCCATGCCGTAAAGGAAAATCACCGTTTCCGCCCCTTCGCGGGCGACGGCCAGCGCGGCCACGACGGCGACGCCGAAATAGCCCGAGCGTTCGCGGGCGGCGGCGAGGTCGGCATGCAGTCGGGCCTTCATCTGCCGGCCATGTTTGCGCATCCACAGCACCATCTGGGTGATCAGGCCGGCGGCGACGAAGAGCGTGGCGGTCTGGAAGATTTCCAGCGCCTCGCCGGTCAGCTCGTCCTGCACCGTGAGCAGCGCCCTGCCGAGCAGCAGGGCGAGGCCAACGCCGGCGCCGAGGCCGATGAACAGGGCGCGCTTGCCCTTGCCGGTGGCGTCGTTGGCCTGCAACCAGGCGTAGAGAATGCCGGCGATCAGGAAAGCTTCGAGGCTTTCACGCCAGACGACAAAAAAGGCGTTAGTCATTTTAGTGGTTAGCCATTAGTTATTAGTTGTTAGCTGGGCGGGGCTAGTTGGTAGTTACTGGCGACTAATAACTACCGACTAACAACTACTTGGCAACAATCCGGCCCTGCCCGGTTTCCGGATGAAAATCGTCAAAAAACTTGTAAGTCCCCGGTTTCATCGGAAAAAACACCAGATTCCGCGTCACCCCGGGGGCGAGGACCAGTTCCTTTTTCAGTTCCAGGCTCTCGAATTCCGCCGCGCCCGGTCCTTCGTTCTTCACCTCCAGCCGAAAGCGCGTCATGGCCGGCACTTCCAGCGTTTCGGGATGAATGCGGCCATCCTTCATGAGCAGCTTGTAGGTCGGCAGGTCGGCGGCCGTTGCTACGGTCAACTGGAAAAAAAGGCCAAAAATGAAAAGCAGGCGGGCGGTTTTCATGAGCTTTCCTCAGTAGGCGATGTTGGCGCGCACGGCGAAGACCTTGACCGAGTCGGCGTTCCGGTTGGTGCCGGGGTTGCCGATCCACTGGAAGTCAGGGGTGATTTCGAATTGCGGCGAGACGCGGAAGCGGTAGTAGATTTCCGCGACTTTCTCGGCGCCGGACGGCGTGAAGGTGAAGTCGGCGGTGCCGTCGCCATCGAGGTCGCCTTCGCCGCCGGCGGCGCGATAAGCGCTGCTCGCCTTGAGCCAGCTGGCGCCGACCCCGATGGCATCGGCGCCGCGGCCCCAATAGTTGCCGCTGATCTCGGCGCCGACCGACAAGGCCTGGTCGAACGGCAACTCGCCCTCGACCAGTTGGCCGTAGCGGCCGAACAGCTTGATCCCGTCGCCGACCTGCTGATCGACCGAGACGCCGAAGCCGGTGTGTTTGGCCGTGCTGACGCCGTCAAGTTCGGTCACCTGGCTGCGCGTCCAGGCATAGGCGCGGTAGTTGCCGGAGAGGCCGCCGAACATCTTCACCTGCTTTTCGGCCTGGACCATGAGCAGCGGCGTCGACAGGCTCTTCTGGTAATTGGCCCCGCGGTCGCCGGCACCGAAGACGCCGAGTGACAGACGCCACGGTTCGGCCCCGTCGCGATAGTTCAGGTAGGAAGCGACAAAGCCCGGCTGGAAGCCGTTGGCATCGACGCCGACTTCGCCGCCGGCGTCGAGCAGCGGGTTATGAACGAAGACGGAATTGAGGAACTGGACCGACTCGTCGCCG
>PHCH01000149.1 GCA_002840785.1 Betaproteobacteria bacterium HGW-Betaproteobacteria-4
CTCATGCATCCAACACTGAATATCGCCATCAAGGCAGCGCGCCGTGCCGGCCAGATCATCAATCGCGCCTCCAACGACCTCGACCTGCTCAAGGTTACAACCAAGCAGCCCAATGACTTCGTCACCGAGGTCGACAAGGCAGCCGAAGCGGCGATCATCGAAGTCCTTATGGAAGCCTATCCGAGCTACGGCATTCTAGCAGAGGAGTCCGGCGAGACCGCCGGCAAGGGCGGCAACGATGCAGAGTATCAGTGGATCATCGACCCGCTCGACGGCACGACCAACTTCATCCACGGCATGCCGCAGTATGCCGTCTCGATCGCCCTTGCCAAGGGCGGCGTGATTGAGCAGGCAGTCGTTTTCGACCCCAATCGCAACGAGTTGTTTACAGCCAGCAAAGGCGCCGGCGCCTTCCTCAATGAGCGGCGTATCCGCGTCTCCAAGCGTACCAAGCTACAGGACTCCCTGATCGGCACAGGCTTCCCCTACCGGATGTTCGACCATATCGACACCTACCTTGCGATCTTCAAGGAACTGGCCCAGAAAACTGCCGGTCAGCGCCGTCCTGGCGCCGCCTCGCTTGATCTCGCCTACGTTGCCTGCGGCCGCTACGACGGCTTCTGGGAATTCGGCCTGTCGCCATGGGACATGGCAGCCGGTGCCCTCCTCATTTCCGAAGCTGGCGGCCTCGTCAGCGATCTGCGTGGCGACGCCAACTACCTCGAAACCGGCAATCTCGTTGCCGGAACCCCCAAGGTCTTCGCTCCGCTACTCAAATTGGTTCAGGATAAATTGCCGGATTCAGTCCGCGGCTGATCATCTCTCTGCCAAATACAAAAAGCGCCTCTGGGCGCTTTTTGTATTTGGGGGGACAAATAAAATGAAAGCTGAAGGGGTGAAAACAGCAGCCAGAAAACAAAAACGGCCCTAAAGGGCCGTAGTTGCTGCTGTTCTGGCGGAGGAGGCGGGATTCGAACCCGCGGTAGGGGATTACCCTACACACGCTTTCCAGGCGTGCGACTTAAACCACTCATCCACCCCTCCGGAAGCCGCGCATTGTAGCAGAAGAGGCTGATTGGTCAAACAAACTTTCGGACAAATGCGAGGGCGGCTGGGCCTGTGCGGCGCGGCAGGATGGCGGCGACTATCCGGCGCGGTGGCTGGGTGATCAGGGCAAAAAGCTGATAGATACGATTGCCTTCCCTCTGTTGTCCGGCCAGGACATGGAGAATGCCCTGGCCAAGCAGGCACAGGCCGAGCATTTCAAGAATTGCGCGCAACGCGCTGATCAGGAACACAGCTTAGTCCTCGTCGACCTCGATACCAAATTCAGCATCGAGTTTTCTCATCTGCCGGTTGTACCACCAGATGATCAACAGATAGAGGACCAGTGCACCTTGCGCCGCCATGTAGAAGCCGAGCGGAAAGCCGAGGATGACGATCTCGTTGATCGAGCGGGCGAACCAGGTCAGCCCGAAGGTCACGAGCATCCAGAACACGATGAGGAGGAAGGTGAGGCGCCGTGTTTTGCGCCAGTGGGTAATGGCTGTTGCGACCACTATTCGACTCCGTTCCGGAAGCGGATGGTGCTCAGGAAGCTTGCCGCCCGGGGATCGGGCTTGGTCAGCAGGCTGACCACGATGATCGTGAGAAAGCCTGCCAGGACGCCAAACAATCCGCTGGAGGTTGACTGGATGTGAAACCACGGCTCCATGCCGAAGCCGCTGATGCCCAACCAGGGAATGCTGTCGAATTCGACGCGAATGATGTAGTAGATGGACAGAACGATACCAACGACCATGCCGGCCAGCGCGCCGGTTCTGGTCGCCCTTTCCCAGAAAATACCCAGGACCAGCGCCGGAAAGAAGGCGGATCCGGCGATGGAGAAGGCCCAGGAAACCATGGAGAGGATGGTTCCGGGTTTTTGGGCGGCGACGGTGGCGGCGAGGATGGCGACGACCAACAGCATCGACTTGGAGATCACGAGCCGGAACTGGGTCGAGGCATCGGGACGGAAGATGCGGTAGTAGACATCATGCGACAGCGAGCTGGTAATGGTCAGCAGCAGGCCGTCGGCAGTGGACAGGGCGGCAGCCAGGCCGCCGGCGGCGACCAGGCCGGAGACGACATAGGGCATGCCGGCGATTTCCGGGGTGGCGAGCACGATGACGTCCGGATTCAGCGACAGTTCAGCGAGCTGCAGGATGCCGTCGGCGTTGATGTCCTCGATGCTGACCAGTCCGATCTTGGCCCAGGCGGCGACCCAGCCGGGCAGCTTGGCGATCGGAATTTGGGCGAGGTTGGAGAGCACCTCGAACTTGGCGAAGACGGCGTAGGCCGGCGCCGTGATGTAGAGCAGGAGGATGAACAACAACGACCAGAACACCGATTCGCGCGCCTGGCGAACGGTGGGCGTGGTGTAGTAGCGGATCAGGACATGGGGCAAGGCGGCGGTCCCTACGGTCAGGCAGAAGATCAGCGCGAGAAAATTGATGCGCATGATATTCTGCTCTTCGACCGTATCGCCAGGAAAGGCTTCGCCGTGATGGATGGGCGTTTTGCTACGGTCGACCGCCGAAAACATGGCATTTTCCCAGCGCGTCCTGGCTTGCTCGGGATCGTGCGGCAGATCGCGATACTGTCGTTCCAGCGCGACGATGTCGCGCATCTGGGTGTCGCTGGCCTTGAGCTGGTTGATCTGCGCCGACAGCTGTTCGCGCTCGAAATTGAGCGATTGCGGCAGTTGCATGATCTTCTGGGCATAAAGGTCGGCACGCTCGCGATAGAGCTGGCGGACTTCCTGCTCGGCCGGACTGTCAAACAGTCGATCCTCGAGCTTGGTGACCTGCTGCAGGACTTGCCCGTAAACCAGTTGCGGCACCGGGTTGCCGGTCAGGTTGTAGGACAGGATGGCGACCGGCGTGATGTAGGCGACGATGAGGATCAGGTATTGGGCAACCTGTGTCCATGTCACCGCCCGCATGCCGCCCAGGAAGGAGCAGACAAGGATGCCGGCGAGACCGACGAAAACACCGATCTCGAACTGCAGGCTGACAAAGCGGCTGGTAATGACACCGACGCCATAGATCTGGGCGACGACGTACACGAAGGAAGCGAGGATGGCGGCTGCCACGGCGACGAGCCGAATCGCGTTGCCGCCGTAGCGGGCGCCGAGAAAGTCGGGAATGGTGTATTGGCCGAAGCGCCGCAAATACGGGGCGAGGAGCAGGGCAACGAGGACGAAGCCGCCGGTCCAGCCGATGACGTAGGCCAGCCCCTGGAAGCCGGACAGGTAAAGGGTGCCGGCCAGGCCGATGAAGGAGGCGGCACTCATCCAGTCGGCGCCGGTCGCCATGCCGTTGAAGAAGGCCGGGACGCGCCGGCCGGCAACGTAGTATTCCGAGACATCGGAAGTCCGGCAGACGATGCCGATCAGCGCGTACATCGAAATGGTGAAGCACAGGAAGGCATAGCCGATCCAGCGCGGCGGCATGCCATGCTGCTCGAGATAA
>PHCH01000150.1 GCA_002840785.1 Betaproteobacteria bacterium HGW-Betaproteobacteria-4
ACCGCCGGTCGCCGTCGTCGACGGCAACAGCCGCAAGCACGGCACCGAAAAGGTCGCCGAGGCCTACGTCAAATACCTGTATTCGCCGGTCGGCCAGAAGCTCGCTGCCCGGCACTATTACCGCCCGATCAAGCCCGAACTCGCCGACCCGGCCGATGTCGCCCGCTTTCCCAAGCTGGACCTGATCAAAATCGACAAGCTTGGCGGCTGGCAGGCCGTGCAGAAAAAGCATTTCGCCGACGGCGGCGTTTTCGATCAGCTGTATCGCCGCTAAGCCATGAAACAGACGGTCCTGATCGTGCCGGGCTATCTGGGGAGCGGTCCGGCCCACTGGCAGAGCTGGATGGAACGTCAGCTGCCGGCCACCCGGCGGGTAGCCGGTATCGACTGGCAGCGGCCGGCCCTGGGCCGGTGGACCGACCGCGTTGAGGCCGCCATCAAGCGCGCGGACGGCCCGGTCTGGCTGGTTGCCCACAGTTTCGGCTGCCTCGCCGCAGTGATGGCGGCATCGCTCCGTCCGGAGCGGATTGGCGGCGCACTTCTCGTCGCCCCGGCCGATCCCGAGCGGTTCTCCGCCCAGGGCTTCCGCTCTGGCGACGAAGGCAGCGTCGCCAGCTGGCTCTACGACATCCGTCTGCGCTGCCCCAGCCTGCTGGTCGCCAGCACCAACGATCCCTGGCTGAATTTCGCCAGCGCCGCCTACTGGGCGGATCGCTGGGGAAGCCGACTGCACAGCCAGTCGATTCGGGTTTCGGCCCCTGGCCGAAAGGTCTGGCCATGCTGCGCGCGCTGCAGTCAGCGCAGGGCAGTTTCCTGGTTGGCGAGCTAGCCATTGGTGCTTAGCCAATTTAAGAATATCAAAATCATTTTTTATTAGTTTGGGTGCTAAGCCTTCCTGCCTACACTTGGCCATTCACTCAATCCGGAGTTTTTCATGTCAAATTTCGACACCTGCGGCGGACTGCTTCGGCGCAGCATGGCAACCCTCGCCTTCCTGACGGCCGGTAGCGCTTTCGCCCAAACGGCCATTCTCAACGTTTCCTACGATGTTTCGCGCGAGCTGTACAAGGAAATCAATCCGGCCTTTGCCGCAAGCTGGAAGCGCCAGGTCGGCACGGACATCACCGTCAACCAGTCGCATGGCGGCTCGTCGAAACAGGCCGGGGCGGTGATTGGCGGCCTGGAAGCGGACGTGATCACGATGAACCAGGCGCCGGACATCGACATCCTGGTCGAGCGCGGCGGCCTGGTTGCCACCGATTGGCGCAAGCAGTTCCCGCATGAGGCAACGCCGTACACGACGACCTCGGTCTTCCTGGTACGCAAGGGCAACCCCAAGGCCATCAAGGACTGGAACGACCTGACCCGTGCCGGCCTGCAGGTCATCGTGCCGAACCCGAAAACCTCGGGCAACGGCCGCTACACCTACCTCGCCGCCTGGGGCTACGCCCTAGACAAGACCGGTAGCGAAGCCGGTGCCAGGGATTTCGTCAGCAAGCTGTTCGCCAATGTGCCGGTCCTCGACGGCGGCGGCCGCGGTGCGACGACGACCTTCACCCAGCGCGATGTCGGCGACGTGCTGGTGACTTTCGAGAACGAAGCCATCCTGATCGCCCGGGAACTGGGTGCCAGCAAGTTCGACATCGTCTACCCGTCGCTGTCGATTGATGCGGCGGCGCCGGTGGCCGTCATCCAGAAGGTAGCGGCCAAGCGTGGTACCGAGAAGGTGGCCAAGGCTTACCTCGACTTCCTGTACACGCCGGCCGGCCAGGAGATCATCGCCAGGCACAACTTCCGGCCGCGCGACCCTGAGGTGCTGAAGAAGCACGCCGCCAAGTATCCGGCGATCCGCACCTTCAGCGTCGAACAGAAGCTTGGCGGCTGGGCGGCAGTCAAGAAGGCCCACTTTGCCGACGGGGCGATCTACGACCAGATCACCGCCAAAAAATAATGTCGACCGCAAAAACCTTCCGCGTCCTGCCGGGCTTCAACCTCACCCTGGGCTACACCCTCGGCTACCTGTCGCTGCTGATCCTGATCCCGCTCACGGCGGTTTTCCTGAAGACCGCCGAGTTGAGCTGGGGTGAGTTCATCGACGTGGTGACCGCGCCGCAGGTGGTCGCCACCTACCAGCTGTCGTTCGGCGCCTCGCTGCTGGCGGCGGCGATCAACGCCGTGTTCGGGCTGCTGCTGGCCTGGGCGCTGGTCCGCTACAGTTTTCCCGGCAAGAAGATCGTCGATGCCCTGGTCGATCTGCCGTTCGCGCTGCCGACTGCCGTCGCCGGCATCGCGCTGACCGCGCTGTACGCCAAGAACGGCTGGCTCGGCCAGTACCTCGAACCGCTCGGCATCAAGGTCGCGTTTACGCCGCTCGGCGTGCTCGTGGCGCTGGTCTTCATCGGCCTGCCTTTCGTCGTGCGCACCGTGCAGCCTATCCTTGAAGACCTCGATACCGAACTCGAGGAAGCGGCGGCCAGCCTCGGCGCGCAACGCTGGCAGACCTTTCGCCACGTCATCCTGCCCATCCTGCTGCCGGCGCTGCTGACCGGCTTCGCGCTGGCTTTCGCCCGGGCCGTCGGCGAATACGGCTCGGTCATCTTCATCGCCGGCAACCTGCCCTACGTCTCGGCTGCAGGCGTGGACGGCCAAACGCACCGGGAGGGACCGGTAATGGCTGGCGCAACGACCCTGCATCCGGGCGGCGATCATGCGGCCCGTTTCGAGAGCAAGGCGGCGACCAGTGAAACGCCGCTGGTCAAATGGACGATCCTGGCGCTGGCCCTCGGTTTCTTCGCGATCTTCCTGCTGCTGCCGCTGATTGCGGTGTTTGTCGAGGCGCTGCGCAAGGGCTGGGAAACCTACGCCACGGCGCTGGTCGATCCCGATGCCCTGTCGGCGATCAAGCTGACACTGCTGGCGGCGGCGATTTCGGTGCCGCTCAATCTCGTTTTCGGCGTCGCCGCCGCCTGGGCTATCGCCAAGTTCGAGTTCCGCGGCAAGCAGATCCTGATCACGCTGATCGACCTGCCGTTCTCGGTCTCGCCGGTCATCGCCGGTCTCGTCTTCGTGCTGATTTTCGGCGCCCAGGGCTGGTTCGGTTCCTGGCTGTCGGAGCACGACATCCGGATCATCTTCGCCGTACCGGGCATCGTGCTGGCCACCGTTTTCGTCACCTTCCCCTTCGTCGCCCGCGAGCTGATCCCGCTCATGCAGGCGCAAGGCCGGGAGGAGGAAGAAGCGGCCGTGGTGCTCGGCGCCAAGGGCTGGCAGGTGTTCTGGCACGTCACGCTGCCCAACATCAAGTGGGGGCTGATGTACGGCGTGATCCTGACCAACGCCCGGGCAATGGGCGAGTTCGGCGCGGTCAGCGTCGTCTCCGGCCATATCCGCGGGCAGACCAACACGCTGCCCTTACACGTCGAAATCCTCTACAACGAATACATGTTCTCGGCGGCCTTCGCCGTGGCCTCGCTGCTGGCGCTGCTGGCCCTGGTCACGCTAGTCATCAAGAACTGGGTCGAGCATCAGGCGGCCCGCACCTACCGGGAAACCCAGGAATCCGCATCATGAGCATTCAAGTCAGGAACATTCACAAAGAGTTCGGCAGCTTTACGGCGCTGAACGACATCAGCCTCGATTTCCCGACCGGCGAACTGGTCGCCCTGCTCGGCCCCTCGGGCTGCGGCAAGACGACGCTGCTGCGCATCATCGCCGGGCTCGAGCAGGCCGATGCCGGCCAGGTTTTGCTCGACGGCGAGGACGCCTCCGGCACCCACGTCCGCGAGCGCCAGGTCGGCTTCGTCTTCCAGCATTACGCGCTGTTCAAGCACATGACCGTGTTCGACAACGTCGCTTTCGGCATGCGGATGAAACCGCGCGGTCAACGCCCGTCGGAAGCCAATATCCGCGCCAAGGTGCATGAGCTGCTCAATCTCGTCCAGCTTGACTGGCTGGCCGACCGCTTTCCGGCGCAACTGTCCGGCGGCCAGCGCCAGCGTATCGCGCTGGCCCGGGCGCTGGCCGTCGAACCGCGCGTGCTGCTGCTCGACGAGCCGTTCGGCGCGCTCGACGCCAAGGTGCGCAAGGAACTGCGCCGCTGGCTGCGCAAGCTGCACGACGAGTTGCACATCACCTCGATTTTCGTCACCCACGACCAGGAAGAGGCGCTCGAAGTCGCCGACCGCGTGGTGCTGATGGACCACGGCAAGGTCGAGCAGGTCGGCACGCCGGAGGAGGTCTACCGCCATCCGGCAACCCCGTTCGTCTATGGCTTCCTTGGCTCGGTCAACCTGTTCCACGGCCGCGTCGACGGCGACTCGGTGCGGGTCGGCGACGACACCTTGCCGCATGAGCCGCATGACTTCGCTCCTGGCGCCGAGGTCGTCGCCTTTGCCCGGCCGCACGAACTGGATATCGACACCGATCCGGCGTCGACCGCCGGCATTGCCGCCCGCATCAACCGCGTACTGGCCTTCGGCGTCACTGCCCGGATCGAACTCGACGGCAGCAACGGGGCGACGGGGCAGCATTTCGAGGTCGAAATCACCCGCCAGCGCGTCCTTGAACTAGGCTTGCAGGAAGGACAGGCGGTACGTCTCGTCCCCTCCCGTCTGAAGGTATTTGAACGCGAAGGAGCGTCGGCATGAATTTCCAGCAACTGCGCATCCTCCGCGAGACGGTGCGCCGCAACTTCAACCTGACCGAGGTCGGCAATGCGCTATTCACCTCGCAATCCGGCGTCTCCAAGCACATCAAGGATCTCGAGGACGAACTCGGCGTCGAGCTGTTCGTGCGCAAAGGCAAGCGCCTGCTTGGCCTGACCGATCCCGGCAAGGACCTGATGGTCCTGGTCGAACGCATGCTGCACGATGCGCGCAACATCAAGACGCTGGCCGAGCAGTATAGTCAGCGCGACGTCGGCCAACTG
>PHCH01000032.1 GCA_002840785.1 Betaproteobacteria bacterium HGW-Betaproteobacteria-4
TAACCCTATTACACTAGCGTATGGAGATTGAATGATGTCTAACGTTAAAACCATCGAGAAAATCGACGCTCGTGAAATCCGTCGCAAGCTTGGCCTGAACCAGCAACAGTTCTGGTCCACCCTCGGCGTCACGCAGAGTGGCGGTTCCCGCTACGAAAGCGGCCGCAACATGCCGAAGCCGGTGCGCGAATTGCTGCGTCTGGTTCATGTCGAACAAGTCGATATCAAGAACATCAAGCGCGACGATATCGAAGTCGTCGAATATTTGAAGTCTCAGGAGCCGGAGCTGTTCAAGTCCCTGAAGAAATCGGCTCGCGCTCACGCCAAAAAAGCGGCCTGATTTTTGCCCCGAAAGGGGCGTCGACCGTAGCAACGGGCATCACGGGGAAACAATGACCCGGATGCCCGTTTCTTTTTCTATCTGCTCGGCGAAATCTAGCAATGCCTGTTCTGGCAAGGCACTCAGGCGTGGAGCCGCAGGTTGCAGCGACGGCCTTGCCAGGCCATAGAGGTGTATGCCAGCCAGTTTCCCGGCAAGTGGCCGCAACAGATCGCAATAGGCGATTCGTGAAGCAAGCGGTGGCACAAGGCCATCCAGCGCGAACCAGCAGGTTTGCACCCATGTCGGCGCGAGCCTGGCGCAGATTTCGAGATTTTTTGACGTTTTTGCCATTTGCCACGGAACGCCATTTATTTCGGCGACTTCTTCGGCTATGGCACGGTCAATCTTGAACCAGACTTCGCCACCCAGCTGGCCTAATTGACGAATCCCCGACCGCACTTCGGGACGATGCATCAGGCTGCCGTTGGTGATCAGGCGCACAACCAGCCGGCCAGTCTGCTCATAGCGTTCCAGTACCCTCCCGACCACGCCGACCGCCTCGGCGAACTCGCCGGCACTGGTCGGCTCGCCGTTGCCGGAAAAGGCCACGTCCATCAGCCGCCGCGCCTCGGGCGGCACCTGCCGCTGCATGAAGTCGCCATTCAGCGCATCGTCGAGAAAGCCGACCAGTTCGCGTTCCAGGCAATCCAGGTCAATCGGCGGCGGCCCGCCTCGGGTCAGGTTTTCGACCTGACAATAAACGCACGCCCAGTTGCAGGCATTGTTGGGGTTGAGGTTGATGCCGATCGATACCCCGCCGGCCCGGCGCGAAATGACGGGATAAACATAGCGCAGGCCAGCACTGTCGCGGCGGTGATCGTCTGTGGAGAGCATGGCGCATTGTATAATCCGCGACCGCCTTGTTGAGCAAAACGCCCATGTTGATTACCCGCCGTCTCGAATTCGATGCCGGGCACCGCATCCCCGACCACAACAAGGCTGGCGATGCCGCCAACGGCATGGTGATGGACTTCTCGCAGGTCAAGGATCTGGCCAACATCCACCTGGTCAACGAATGGGATCACGCTTTCCTCGCCTACGCCGGCGACAAGGCCGTTGTCGACTTTCTCGCTTCGATGCCGGGTCACAAGACGGTCATCCTCGACCGCGTACCGACGGCTGAAAATCTGGCCCGCATCGCCTTCGAGCGCCTCGATGCGGTGTACCGCGACACCTATGGCAATCATCTGCAGCTCGAACAGGTCCGCCTTTACGAAACGCCCAACTGCTGGGCTGATGCGCTTCGCACCAAGCTGGATTGAGCGGAAAAAGCTATCCCCCTATACTGCGGCAATACAGCAAGCACATTGACTGCAAGCGCATGGAGGGGGAAATGAAAAACAAGAAAGCCAGCCTGCCCAGGCCAACCTTCCCCGGCCCAGGCGCCAGGCCGGCATGAGCCCGCGCCCGGCAAGTTCCGGCAAGACAGCGCTGGTCCTGACCGGCGGTGGCGCCAGGGCGGCCTACCAGGTTGGCGTCATGCTCGCCGTGGCCAAACTGTCGACCAATCGCCGCAAAAACCCCTTCCCCATTCTATGCGGCACCTCTGCCGGGGCCATCAACGCAGCCGGCATCGCCTGCCTGGCCGACAACTTCGGCAAGGCCGTTGCCGTACTCGCCAGCTTCTGGCGCAACATGCACGCCGGCGATATCTACCGTGCCGACCCGGTCGGCATCGGCCTCTCGGGTGCCCACTGGATGACCATGCTGACGCTGGGCTGGCTGATTCGCAGCCGGCCCCGCTCACTGCTCGACAACTCGCCACTGCGCGAACTGCTGAGTCGCCACCTTGACTTCCGCGGCATCGAACGTTCCATCGCCAATGGCGCGCTCCACGCCCTGAGCATTTCGGCATCCGGCTATGAATCGGGCGACAACATCAATTTCTTTCAGGGCCACGCCGACGCCCAACCCTGGCATCGCGTCCAGCGCATCGGCATCCGCTCGGAAATCGGCGTCGACCACCTGCTCGCCTCCAGCGCCATCCCCTTCATCTTTCCGGCCACCAAGATTCACCGCGAATTTTTCGGCGATGGCTCGATGCGCCAGCTGGCGCCGATTTCCCCGGCCATCCACCTCGGTGCCGAGCGAGTGCTGATCGTTGGCGCCGGCCGCAAGAACGAGCACCAGGAACGGCGCCGCGTCGACAGCCACCCCTCGCTCGCCCAAATTGCCGGCCACGCGCTATCCAGCATCTTTCTCGACAGCCTCGCCGTCGATATCGAGCGCATGCAGCGGATCAACCGGACGCTCGCCGCCATTCCCCCCGACGTCAGGGAAAACAATGAAATTCCGCTAAGGCCGATCAAGGCCCTGATCATTTCGCCCTCTGAACGCCTCGAGCGCATCGCCGCCGAACATGCCGGCGCCCTGCCCTGGGCAATGCGCACGATGCTCGGCGGCATTGGCGGCATGAACCGCCGCAACGGCACGCTGACCAGCTATCTGCTGTTCGAGAAGCCCTACACGCGAGCCTTGATCGATCTGGGTTACGCCGACACCATGGCGCGCTCCGACGAAGTCGGGGAATTCCTCGATCTCTGAGCCAGACGCGTTACGCAGCCAGCTTTGCCTGACCTTCCACGGTCAACCGGAAAAAACGCCCAAAACCGAAATACTCACGGCCCCGAACGAGACCAGCCCATCAAAGGCAAGGTGAAAAACAAAACGGCCCCGATGGGGCCGTTGGTATATCTGGCGGGTCCGGTGAGATTCGAACTCACGATGCTTTTCAGCACGCCGGTTTTCAAGACCGGTGCATTCAACCACTCTGCCACAGACCCGGAAGGGGAATAATTGAAACTTCGGGCATGCTCCGTTAGTCTTAGAATCTGTCGTAACAACACAAGGAAGCTTCCCGCATGAACACCAACTTCGAGATTGCCAATCAGGGCTCCACCGGGCTGGCACTGCAGCAGAACCGCGTTCTGCGCAACACCTACATGTTGCTCGGCCTCTCCATGGTACCGACCGTCATCGGCGCACTGGTCGGCATCCAGATGCAGTTCAGCTTCTTCGCCGGCAGCCCGTTCATTTCCTTCCTGCTCTTCATGGCCGTTGCCATGGGCTTCATGTGGGGCATCGAGAAGAACAAGGACAGCGGACTGGGCGTCGCCCTGCTCCTCGGCTTTACCTTCTTCATGGGCCTCATGCTGTCGCGCATCCTGCAAGTCGCCCTCGGCTTCTCCAACGGCGGCTCGATGATCGCCATGGCCGCAGGTGGCACGGGCGCCGTGTTCTTCACGATGTCGACCGTCGCCGCCGTCAGCAAGCGTGACTTCAGCGGCATGGGCAAGTTCCTCTTCGTCGGCATGATCGTCGTCCTGCTCGCCGCCGTCGCCAACATCTTCTTCCAGATTCCGGCGCTGTCGCTGACTATTGCCGTCGCGGTTGTCGGCATCTTCTCGGCCTACATCCTGTACGACATCAGCCGCATCATCCAGGGTGGCGAAACCAACTACGTGAGCGCGACCCTGGCGGTCTACCTCGACGTTTACAACGTTTTCGTCGGCCTGCTGCAACTGATCATGGCCCTGACCGGCGAGCGCGACTAAGCTTCGCTGGCCCGATAACAAAAGGCGGCCTCGGCCGCCTTTTTTACGTCTGGAAAACCGGAGAGATCAGGGTCGTTCAAAAACGGCAATCGACTCGACGTGAGCGGTGTGCGGGAACATGTTCACAGCTCCGGCCGAGACGAAACGGTAGCCCTTCTCCGAAACCAGCACCGCCGCATCGCGGGCCAGCGTTCCGGGATTGCAGGACACGTAAACGATGCGCCGCGGCGCATCTTTTCCCAGCGCCCTGACCAGCTCAACCGCCCCTTCGCGCGGCGGGTCGATCAGCATCTTGTCGAAACGACCGAGCGCCGCGAGCGATTGCTCGGAACACTCGAAGAGGTTGGCAACACCATACTCAACGCGTTCCGCCAGGCCGTTCGAAACCGCGCTATCGCGTCCGCGCGCCACCAGCCCGGCACTGCCTTCGACGCCGACCACGGCGGCCCCCGAGCGGGCAATCGGCAAGGTGAAATTCCCCAGGCCGCAGAACATGTCGGCAATCCGCTCGCCCGGCTGCGGATCAAGCAGGCGCATGGCGCGGCGGACCAGCACGCGATTCACCGCATGATTGACCTGGGTGAAATCATTCGGCTTGAAATCGAACTCCAACCCGAACTCCGGCAAGGTGTAGGACAAACGCAGACCGGGCAGCGGATGGAAGCGCTGGATGGAATCCGGCCCCTTCGGCTGCAGGTAGAAGACGATAGCGTGGCGGTCGGCAAACTCGCGCAACAAACGCTCGTCGGCCGCGGACAGCGGATCCAGAATGCGCAACAGCACCGCCGTGCAGCGCTCGCCGACCGCCACCTCGACCTCGCGGACACGGTCGGCCACCGTCAAGGCGCCGAGCAACTCTCGCATGGGCATCAGCAGGGCCGAGACATGGGGCGGCAAAACATCGCAGCTTCGAATGTCGGCAATGTAGCTGCTACGCCATTCATGGAAGCCAATCAGCACGCCCCCATTTTTCGAAACCTGGCGAACCGCCAGTCGAGCGCGCTGCCGATAACCCCAAGGCTCGCCCTGAATCGGTGGCAGAATCGTTTCCGGACGCACCCGCCCGATATGCCAGAGGCTGTCTTCAAGCACCCGTTGCTTGGCAGCCACCTGGGCCGAAGGATCCATGTGCTGCATGGCGCAACCACCACAAACACCAAAATGCGGACAGCGCGGCACAACCCGTGCATTTGAGGGCTTGATGACGCGAACGAGGTTGGCCAGCTCGAATTTGGATTTTTTCCGGAAACTGGCGTACTCGACTGTTTCGCCCGGCAATGCGCCATCGACAAAAATGGCCTTGCCATCCTGACGGGTAATCCCCCGTGCCTCGTGGTCCAGCGATTCAATGATCCCGATTGGCACGGTCAACTCCGAAAAAGCGCGAATTTTATCAATCGGTTACACTAAGCGCCATGGCTCGCGAACTAATTACCTCATGGGCAGACTACCAGATGGCACTCGACCGCCTGCTGGCCATTGCCTGTCACAAGATCAGCATTTACGACGAGGATCTCGGCTCGCTGAAACTCGAGTCAGCCCCCCGACTGCTTCATATAAAACGCGTTCTCGCTGCCGGGCAGGAAGACGCACTGCAAATCGCCGTTCGCGACGCCGGGCCGATCCGCCAGAAGCACCCACTTCTTGTCGATCTGTTGAGCACCTTCGGCCACCGCGCGACCGCCCGCGAAACGGCCCCGCAACTGGCGCACCTGCGCGACAGCATGATCATCGTCGACAACAAACACGCCCTCATTCGCTTCGAGCGCGATATGCCGCGCAGCAAGTTGCTGATCGATGAAATTGACGAATTGCGCCCCTACCTGACCCGCTTCAGGGAAATCTGGTCAGAAGGCGGCCAAAACATTGCCAACAGGACTCTTGGGCTCTGAACACAAGTTCTTCGTATACGTTTGCGCACTGCAGCAAGTCACCACCACCCAAAATTAATTGTTGCTATAATCGACGACTGATCAGGTAGCCCCTGATCTCCAATCAATTTAGATATTGTTGCTTCTTGTCGATAAGGAAATTCCCATGAATAAGTCACTCCTCGTTGCTGCCCCGGCTCCGGCTGCTGCCCCGGCCGCTGATGCTGCTGCTCCAGCTGCCGCTCCGGCTGCTGACGCTGCTGCTCCGGCTGCCGCTCCGGCCGCTGATGCTGCTGCCCCGGCTGCCGCTCCGGCTGCTCCGGCCGCTGATGCTGCTGCTCCGGCTGCCGCCGACGCAGCCAAGAAGTAATCTTCTTGCCGCAACGAAAACGGGGCTTCGGCCCCGTTTTTTTATTGTCTTGCGCTTTTTACGCCAGGCTTCGCCAATCAAATCCGAGATCAGGGCTCGCCACTCCAACCCACTCGTCGGGACACCCCAGCGCCGTTGCGATCGCTGCAACCGCCAGTTCCGGACGATTGTTGCGCTCGCTCAAATGTGCCGCCACCAGGCTTTGCAGGCCGGAACAATCAATTCGCCCGAGTAGCGACGCTGCCACCGAGTTTTCCAGATGTCCATGACGCCCGGAGATGCGCCGCTTGAGCGAGGCTGGGTAAGCTGAACGCGCAAGCATTTCGGCATCATGATTGAACTCAAGCACCAGACCTGCACAACCGGACAGCATTGCACAGACATGCGCCGTCAGCTCGCCAATATCGGTCAACACGCCCAGGCGGAGGCCCGAACCGGAAAAAACGTATTGCACGGGTTCGCGGGCATCGTGAGGAACAGGAAAAGGCTGGATCTCGAAACTACCGATCGATAGCGAACGGTGGCTGTCGATCAGGCGCAAATCCAGATTGGAATCAGTTTCCCGACAAGCCGCCCAGGTGCCATGCGTCATCCAGACAGGCAAGCCGAACTTGCGGGCCAGTCGAAATACGCCTGCAACATGGTCGCCATGTTCATGGGTAACCAGGATGCCGGCCAGATCGGAGGGGGTTCGGCCAAGACGCTGCAAGCGGGTCACGGTTTCCCGCAACCCGAAGCCGCAGTCGAGCATCAGGCAAGTTGCCCCATGCTCGACAAGGAGCGCATTCCCCGCGCTACCGCTGCCGAGCGAGGCAAAACGGATCACTGCAACTGCTGAAGGAGCAGGCCGAGTATCTTCTTGGCGGTTTCCGACTTGTCGGTGCCGCCTTCGTTGGAAAGAACCTTGACGGTACTCTGTTCGCCGGCATCGCTGACAAAAATACGATACTGGGCGTCGGCATTGACCGGCTTCTCCGAGCCTTTCCAGAAAGCCAGTTTGGACAGGATTCCGTCATCCTTCTTGGAACGATTGTCCACTTCAGGATCGACATAACGCACGAAATACAGGCCACGCGAACGATCACGATCTTCTACGGTAAACCCGACGCGATCCAGCGCCAAGCCAACTCGACGCCAGGCACGGTCGAAACGATCAAGCACCTCAAGCGTGCCGGCACCGTCATCCGACTTGGCGAGTTTGGCACGCGGCTCGGCTTTGGCTGCCACGACCAGCGCTTCAGCGCGTTTCTCTTCGGAACCCAACCGAACCATCAGGCGGCGCAGCATTTCAGCTTCGAGTTCGGGGTCAGCGGCACGGGGCTGCCAGCGCGTATCATCCTTGGCCGAAGAGGTATAAACCTCTTCCATGGCGCGATGACTGACGAATATATCGGTGGTACCCGGCGTCGTGCCCGGTTCGAAGCGGGTACGAAACTTGTCGCGTTCACCGGTTGAATACAGAGAATCGAGCAGGCGGCCGACGGTATTGCGAATGATGTCATCGCCGATCTTGGCTCGATTTTCAGCCCAGTCGGTTTCCATCACACCAGCTTCGGGGCGCTCAACCGAGATGATGAAACCGGTTTCCTGCCAGAAATCCTTGACGGTATCCCACAATTTATCGGCCGGTGCCGCAACGACCAACCAGCGCTGATTGCCTGAGCGTTCAACACGGACCTTGTCAACTTGCGGCAGAACAACGGAATTCTGGGCCTGAGCCTGAGGAGTACGATCGGCGCTGTAGGCGGAAAACGTAGCGCTTCCCTTACCAGCAACATCCGGTACGAGATAGCGGTCATCACGTGTGATCTGCGACAGATCCGGCGGTACTTCGAGTGAAGGAACCTTACCGGCGGACTTGTATGCGATCTTCCGGGAATCGGGAAGTACGCCGCAACCGGCCAACGCGATGACCAGCAGGGAAAGGGAGAGGCCAGAAAGCCGACGATTCATTTTTTTACTCCGCTCAGGCGAGTACGCCAGCCTGGCGCATGGCGGCCAAAACGCGGGCCTGGTTGACTTCTGACAACGGGGTCAGCGGCAGACGAATGCCATCGCGATGCAATCCGAGCAGCTTGAAGTGGATTTCGCGCGCCTTGGCGATATTGCCGGCAGCGGCAGCAACACACATTTCGTGCATCAGGCGGGGAGCGACGTTGGCCGTCACCGAAATGTCGCCATGAAAACCAAGGCTGATGGTCGCCACAGCGGTCATGTCGTCTCCGGTGTACAGCGCAAAATCCTTTGGCGCACGCTCGATCAGATCACAGGCGCGATCTATATTACCCGTCGCATCCTTGACGCCAACGATGCCCGGCACTTCGGCCAGACGCAGGATGGTGTCGTTCGACATGTCGGCCACGGTGCGCCCCGGCACATTGTAGAGCAGGACCGGCAGCTCGACAGCTTCGGCAATCGCCTTGAAATGGCGATAGAGGCCCTCTTGCGTCGGCTTGTTGTAGTAGGGGACCACGGAGAGGGCGAGATCAGCCCCCGCCTTTTTGGCAAACTCGGTCAGCTCGATGGCTTCGGTCGTCGAATTCGCGCCGGTTCCGGCGATGACGGGAATACGGCCGGCGATGTGATCGACCGCCACCTTGATCAGTTCACAATGCTCCTCGACATTGACCGTCGGGGACTCTCCGGTCGTGCCGACGACCACGATGGCATCGGTCCCTTCGCTGACATGAAAGTCGAGCAAATTGCGAAAGGAGTTCAAATCGAGGCTGCCATCCTCAATTTTTCCGACAACCAATGGAGCCGGCCTCGGGCAACGCGCATTTTCCCGTCGGGCAGGACCAGTTCCGGGTGACGATCCGGGGCGGCAGAGCGCAGTTGTCGGGCGAACTCATCAAGGCGGGTCGCCACCGGAACCTGCCAGCCAAGACTGCGCAGACGATGGCGCAGCAGATTTTTCAGGCGAGGCAGCGATAGCTGGCGCAATCCTGCGACAAGAGCCATCTCGCCCTCGGCCACCTGTTGCCAATCGTCAGCGGCAAGCTCATCGAGCAGGCCGGCCGCTTCGGCAAAATGGCCGGCGGCCTGTGCCAGCGAAGCCTCGGCGGCCGGGAAGCGCTGGCTTATTGCGGTCAACGCTTCATGGCGTAGGAAATTCCGGGTCAGCTTGGTGTCGGCGTTGCTCTCATCGTTGATCCAGGCCAGACCGTGGGCCGAGGCATAGCTTTCGATTTCGGCACGGGAAACATCGAGCAGAGGCCGAAGCAAACGCAGATGACCAAACCTCCGTTCGACCGGCATTCCCGCCGCGCCAGTCACTCCCGTTCCGCGCAGCAGGTTGAACAAGACCGTTTCTGCTTGATCGCCGCGATGCTGTGCAAGCACAAGGCAGCCAGCGGAGCATTCGGCAAAAGCCGCATAGCGCGCGGCACGAGCTGCGGCCTCCATGCCCATGCCTGACGAGAGATCGACCGTGACATGGCGGATGGTCAGCGGAATGCCCAGCCGCTCGCAATAGGTTACGTTGAATTCTGCCCAGGCATCGGCGTTGGGCGAAAGGCCATGATGGACGTGAATGGCCGAGACATTTCCAAGGCCAAGACGGCTCAGGAGATGGAGCAGGACGACGGAATCGCAACCGCCGGAGAGCCCCGCCCAAAGGGGCTCATCAGGCCGGAGACGGGGGGCGAGAAAAGCGCCGACCCGGGTCAGCAGATCAGTCGACAGGCTGTTCCTTGAAGCGACCATAGCTCATGAGCCGCTCGTAACGAGTTTCCAGCAATTCGGCCGAGGACAACCCCGATAGCTGTTTCAAGGCATCCTGCAGCGCCTTCTTGAGATTTTGGGCCATTGCGGCGTGATCGCGGTGGGCGCCACCCAGCGGCTCGTTGACGATTTTGTCGATGAGGCCGAGGGTCTTCAGGCGCTGTGCCGTGATGCCCATGGTTTCGGCGGCTTCCGGCGCCTTCTCGGCGCTCTTCCAGAGAATGGAGGCGCAGCCTTCCGGCGAGATCACCGAATAGGTCGAGTATTGCAGCATCTGCACCGTATCGCCGACGGCAATGGCCAGCGCGCCACCGGAGCCACCCTCGCCGATGATGGTGACGATGACCGGCACCTTGAGTTCGGCCATGACGTAGAGGTTGCGACCGATAGCCTCGGACTGGCCGCGCTCTTCGGCATCGATGCCGGGATAGGCACCCGGGGTATCGACGAAGGTCATGACCGGAATGCCGAATTTCTCGGCCAGCTTCATCAGGCGCAGGGCCTTGCGATAGCCTTCCGGACGCGGCATGCCGAAGTTGCGATAGATCTTTTCCTTGGTATCGCGCCCCTTCTGGTGACCGATGACCATGACGGACTGACCGTTGAAGCGGGCCAGACCACCGACGATGGCGTGGTCGTCGGCAAAGGCACGGTCACCGTGCAGTTCTTCGAAGTCGGTGAAGATCAGCGACAGATAATCCAGCGTGTAGGGGCGCTGCGGGTGGCGCGCCACTTGGGAAATCTGCCACGGACTCAGTTTGGCGTAGATATCCAGATATCGACGGCGGAATCATCCTGCACGAAACGCAGTTCTTCGATCTTGGCTTCAAGGTCGGCGATGGATTGTTCGAAGTCGAGGAAACTAGTTTTCATGGACTGCTCGTTTGCTAAGTTGGCGCGCATTTTACCCCAAAGGTAAGAAGGCAACCGCTTCAGTACTCGACCGGCACCGGATCGAGGCTGCGCCACAAATACCAGGTGGCGACGGAACGCCAGGGACGCCAGCGCTCGCCCAATTCGGCGACAACCCGGCGGGGCTGCTTTTCGCCGGCAAAATAGCGCGCGCAGACAGCGCGCTGCAGGCCAATGTCGTCAAGCGGAAAAACGTCCGGGCGCAACTCGTGGAAGATCAGGAACATCTCCGCCGTCCACCGGCCAATCCCACGGACCGCGGTCAGCTCCGCAATGATTTCCTCGTCGCCCAGATGCTTCCAGGCAGCCGGATCAAGTTTCCCGACGGCTAAATGGCGGGCCAGATCGCAGAGATACTCGATTTTTCGCCGGGAGAGTCCGCAGCCCTCTAGGCCGCTTTCACCAAACGCGATCACCTGCCCCGGTGTCACGTCGCCGATCTGAGCAGCGAATCGCCCCCAGACCGCATCGGCAGCCTTGACGGAAATCTGCTGGCCGACAATCGAGCGGGCCAGCGTCCCGAAGGCTTCGCCACGGGAGACGAGTGATGCCCCGGCATAGCGCTCGACCAGTTCGGCCATCGCCGGATCGTCACGCGACAAGTCGCTTGCCGCCTGGGACCAATAGTTGGGAAGCATGGCCGGATTATAGGTCGATGCTACGGTCAACCGGGAAAACGAGCCTATTTATGACAATCCGCGCAGACTGTCCAAGGCCAAATTTGCTAAGATTGGCCAACAATAACCAAGAGAAAAAGCCAATGCCCGGTATCGCCCCTGTTTTTGTATATCCGCTACTCGGAGCCGACGATACGTGGTCCGGCTTCAGCATTGAACTTTCCCCCGGCGCACCTGATCGCCAACTATTGTCGCAGTTGCTGGCGTCGCCCCTGCTCACTACCTTTGATCATCGCCACCCGTGGTTTTTGCCAGCCCTCGGCGGTGGATACGACGCAGGGGTGCTGACCGAACAGGCAGTTACCGTTTTCCCGACTCATCCCGATGCACTTGATGCCGAGGCGCTGACCGAGCTTGAAGCGAGCCTGCGCCTGGCACAGCAAAAAGTTGCGCTGATCGCCTCGCCGGATGCCAAGCTGCCAGCCGCCGGCTGCTGGGATTACCTGCTGATCAGCGGCAGTCACGCCCGGAGCCTGCCACCTTTTACCCTGATCGGACTGGCCAGTCGCACCAAACTCGTTGCTACCGAGGTACACACGCACAATGACCGCGAGTGGGCTTTGAACAATGCCTGCACGCTGTCGACCGGAGAGTTCCTGCTGACGCGCGGCGCGCCGAACGGGAAAGCCGACATCACCCGGTTGAAGCTGCTGAAATTGCTCACCCTGATCGCCGACGATGCCGACACGGGCGCCCTCGACACCATCTTCCGCGAAGAGTCCAAACTCTCTTACAGCCTGTTGCGACTGGTCAATTCGGCAGCGCTGTCGCCCGGCAGCCCGATCACCAGCTTCAGCCAGGCCATTACCCTGCTGGGCCGCCGTCAGTTGCAGCGCTGGCTGCAACTACTGGTCTACTCCGACCCGAACAACGGCCATCACCCCAATCCGCTGTTGCAGAAAGCCGCTGCTCGCGGCCGCCTCATCGAATTGCTGGCCGGACACATGACGCCCCCGCTACCGGCCGAGCACGTGGCAGACACGGCCTTCATGATCGGCACCTTCTCGCTCCTCGACGTACTGCTCGGCATGAGCATGCCGGAAATCCTGCGCCAGCTGCCGCTGCCCGAGATCGCTTTGAAAGCGCTGATCGAGAACAAGGGCGGGCTGGGCGAACTGGTCGCCGTCGTCACCGCCGTCGACAAGCACGACCTGAAAACCGCCTCGGCCGGACTCAAGGCACTTGGCATCGACGGCAAGGTCTTCTTCGAAGCCCAACTCGAAGCCTACGGCTGGGCCTCCAAACTGCATCCGACCTAACCGAATCGACCGCTCAGGAAGGGGTTGTACTTGCGCTCCTCGCCGAAGGTCGACATCGGCCCGTGGCCGGGAATGAAATCGACCTCGTCGCCGAGCGGAAAAAGTCGCTCCTTGATCGAGCGAATCAGCGTCTCGTGATCACCGCGCGGAAAATCGGTCCGGCCGATTGAGCCCTGGAACAGGACGTCGCCGACCTGGGCGAGATGACTCGGCGCATGATAGAAAACGACATGGCCGGGCGTATGCCCCGGGCAATGCAGCACATCGAGTTCGACCTCGCCGAAACTGACCTTGTCGCCATCCTTGAGCCAGCGCGTCGGCTCAAAGCTGCGCACGTTCGGGAAGCCGAACATCTTGCTTTGCTGCGGCATGCCCTCGATCCAGAAGCGGTCTTCCTCGTGCGGCCCTTCGATGACGCCGACGCCACTCTGCTCGGCGAGCAGCGCGACGCCACCGGCGTGGTCAATATGGCCATGGGTGACGAGTATCTTGGCCAGGGTCAGTTTTTCGTCCGCCAGCAGGTGCAGGATGCGCTCGACATCGCCACCGGGATCGATGACAACGGCCTGACGGGTTTTGGTACACCAGAAAACGGTGCAGTTCTGCTCGAATGGGGTAACCGGAACGATGGCGTAGCGCATGGCGTAAATCGAAAAATTTGACCGGCCCGGATTATCGCATGCCGGCTTGCTTGCCCGGCACCGCCCGGCCCCTTAAACTCCCCGCGGACAACCACCCTTTCCCGAAAGCCAGACGCCCATGCTCGACCACCCGCTGCCGGACCTCGATGCCTGGTCCCTGTTCTTCAGCAACAACGGCCTGCCCGTTCTGCGCGTCACCAAGCGGCGCATCGAGGAAATGCGGACCGACCTCGACCGCGTCGACGCCCGCGAACTGGCCCGGCTGATTCTCCAGGACCCGATCATGACCGTGCGCGTGCTGGCCTTCACCCAGCCGCTGCGCGGACGCTCGCTGCAGCACGACATCACGACCATCGCCAGCTCGGTCGTCATGGCCGGCATCGAGCCCTTCTTCAACCATTTCCGCAATCTGTTCACCATCGAGGACCAGCTCAAGGGAGCCGGCCCGCAGGCCCTGCTCGGCGTCCTGCAAATCGTTCGCCGGGCCCAGCGGGCGGCCGACTACGCGCAGGACTGGGCAGTCTGGCGGCACGACGTAAACATGGAGGAAGTGCGCATCGCGGCACTGCTCCACGATCTCGCCGAAATTCTCGTGTGGTGCTCGGCGCCAACCCTCGGGCTGGCCATTCACGACCAGCAGAAGGCCAACCCGACCATGCGCAGCGCCGATGCGCAAAAACAGGCGCTGGGCTTTACCTTCCAGGAGATCCAGCTCGAACTGTGCCGCGTCTGGAACCTGCCCGAACTGCTGCGCGATCTGATCGACGAAGACAACGCCGGAAACCCGCGCGTGCGCAACGTCACGCTGGCCGTCCGCCTCGCCCGTCATTCTTCCTACAGTTGGGAAGACCCGGCTTTGCCCGACGACTACAAGGACATCGGCGAACTGCTCAACGTCACGCCGGACACCGTTCGTCAGCGCCTTGGTTTATTGCCGGTACCGGCCCGCGAAGCGGATGGCGAGGCCGCGCTGACCTAGCCTGGGACTAGCCGCAATAACTCAGGTTGGCCCAGTCGATCAACAACTCGGGCATCTGGTAGGCGGCGAAGATCAGCGCCAGCAGCAACACCAGCAGGGCCACGCCGACACCGCCGAGGAACCAGCGCCAGTTCGGTTTCATGTTGCCACGCCCAGCCGGGCCAGCGGCTTTTCGTTGACCGGCCACGAGCAGATGGCGGCGAGGATCGACAGGCCTATCGAGATCGACCAGGCCAGCGAATAGGAGCCGGTTTGGTCAAAAATCCGCCCACCGAGCCAGGCGCCGAGGAAGCTGCCGAGCTGGTGGCCGAGAAAGACCACACCGGTCAGCATCGACATGTAGCGCAAGCCGAAAATCTGGGCGATCAGGCCGTTGGTCAACGGCACGGTGGCGAGCCACAGGATGCCGATGACAGCGGCGAATATCCAGGCTGTTACGGTCGACAGCGGAATCAGCATGAAAATGAAAATGGCCACGGCACGCAGGCCGTAGATCCAGACCAGCAGGTTTTTCTTGCTCGAGCGCCCACCGGCCCAGCCGAAATAGAACGAACCGAAAATATTGAACAGGCCGATCAGCGCCACGGCCGTCATGCCGACATTGGCCGACATGCCGGCATCGACGAGGTAGGACGGCAGGTGGAGCATGATGAAGGCAGTCTGGAAGCCGCAAACGAAATAGCCCCAGAACAGGTAGTGGAAACTGCGCTCGCGGCTTGCCTCGTGCAGCGCCTCGACGACCGATTGCCCGGCGCCGGCCGAGGGTTTGTGGCCGTCGGCCATGGCGTAGGCCAGCGGGGCGATCAGGCCGACACCGCAGGCGAGCAGAACCAGCGCGCTCTGCCAGCCGTAGGTCGAGATCATCATCTGCCCGATGGGGAGCACGGCAAACTGGCCAAACGAGCCGCCGGCACTGGCGATGCCGAGGGCGAGACTGCGCCGCTCCGGCGTCGTGTGGCGGCCGATGACCCCCATGATCACCGGGAAAGTCGTTCCCGACAGGCCGATGCCGATGAGCAGGCCGGCCGACAGGTCGAGGCTCAGCGGCGTCGGCGACACCGACATGAAAACCAGGCCGAGCACGTAGAAGGTGGCTGCGACGAGCAGCGTCCGGCCGGCGCCGAAACGGTCGGCCAGGGCGCCCGCAAATGGCGAGCCGAGACCCCAGATCAGGTTTTGCAGCGCGAAGGCGAAGGAAAAAGTTTCGCGCGTCCAGCCGTTGTCGGCCGTCATCGGCTGTAGGAAAAGGCCGGCCGTGTGGCGAACGCCCATCGACAGCGTGAGAATCACACAGCCGACGGTCAGGATGACGAGCGGCGAGCGCCAGGTCGAATTGTTTGAACTCATGCAGGCTCCTCGGGACAGCGATTGGAACGCCTGGCTTACGCCGGGTTCCCGGCGCGCGCTTCGAGACCTTCCCAGCGTTCGAGCAGTGTCATGAGTTCTTCGTCGATTGCCGCCAGACGCTCGGAGGCCTTTTGCGCCGCAGCCGGATCGGTCTGGTAGAGCGAACCATCTTCGAGGCGTTTGCTCAGCGCAAGCTGTTCGGACTCCAGCCCGGCGATTTTTCCGGGCAGCTCCTCCAGTTCACGCTGTTCTTTCCAGGACAGTTTTTCTCCCTTCACCTTGGCCGGTTCGGCGGCCTTGGCGACGGGCTTCACATCGGCCTTCTGCTTCGGCGCCTCCTTGGCCAGGCTGGCCTTGTAAGCCGCCCAGTCGCTGTAGCCGCCAGCGTATTCCTGCCAGGTGCCGTCGCCTTCGGCGGCGATGGTCTGGGTCACCACGTTGTCGATGAAAGTCCGGTCGTGGCTGACCAGGAACAGCGTGCCCTGGTAGGTCTGCAGCAACTCTTCGAGCAACTCCAGGGTTTCGATATCGAGGTCGTTGGTCGGCTCGTCGAGGACCAACACGTTGGCCGGCTTGGCGAACAGGCGGGCCAGCAACAGGCGGTTGCGCTCGCCGCCCGACAGCGAACTGACCGGCGAACGGGCGCGCTCGGGCGCGAACAGGAAGTCTTCGAGATAGCCGATCACGTGCTTCTTGGCGCCGCCGATCTCGACCCAGTCCGAGCCCGGTGAAATGACGTCGGACAGCGTGGAATTCGGATCGAGCTGGGTGCGGAACTGGTCGAAATAGGCGATATCCATTTTCGTGCCCTGGCGCACGATGCCGGAATCCGGCTTGATTTCGTCGAGGATCAGCCGCAGCAGGGTCGTCTTGCCGGCGCCGTTGGGGCCGATCAGGCCGATCTTGTCGCCGCGCTGAATGCGGGTTGAGAAATCGCGCACAATTTGCCGTTGACCGTAGGATTTGAAAACGTGCTCGAGTTCGGCCACCAGCTTGCCGCTCTTGTCGCCGGAGTCGAGTTGCAGGTTGACCTTGCCCATCCGCTCACGGCGAGCCTGGCGTTCGGCCCGCAGTTGGTCGAGCCGCTGGACGCGGAACACGGCGCGCGTCCGGCGCGCTTCGACGCCCTTGCGAATCCACACCTCCTCTTCCTTGAGCAGCTTGTCGGCGCGGGCGTTGGCCAGCCCCTCTTCGTGCAACTGGGCTTCCTTGCGCACCTGGTATTCCTTGAAGCTGCCCGGATAACTCGCCAGCTTGCCGCGATCCAGTTCGACGATGCGGGTGCACACGCGGTCGAGGAAGGAACGGTCGTGGGTGATGAAAAACAGCGTGACGCCGGATTCGATGAGCAGGTTTTCCAGCCATTCGATGGCCGCGATGTCGAGGTGGTTGGTCGGCTCGTCGAGGAGCAGGACCTCGGGCGCCACGGCCAGGGCCTGGGCCAGCGCCAGGCGCTTCTTCTGGCCACCGGACAAACTGCCGACCTTGGCCTCCGGGTCCAGCCCGAAACGCTCGATGACCCGTTCGGCCTGCGCCTCGTAGGCCCAGGCGCCGCGCGCCTCGAGCTCGTGCTGCAATTCGGACATCCGTTCGAGCAAGACGTCGTGATCGGCATCGGCTTCGCCCAGCTTGTGCGAGATCTCGTGGTACTCGGCGAGCAGGGCCGAATTTTCGCCCATGCCGGAAATGACCGCCTCGAAAACGCTGGCCTCAGCATCGAAAGGCGGCTCCTGCGGCACATAGCCGACGCGGATGCCAGGCTGCACCCAGACCTCGCCATCGTCGAGCCGGCCACGCCCGGAACCGGCGGCCATGGCAGCAAGCATGGACGACTTGCCGGTGCCGTTACGGCCGATCAGGGCCACCCGCTCGCCCGGATCGAGCATGAAATCGGCGTGATCGAGGAGCGGCACATGGCCGTAGGCAAGGCAGGCAGAGGAAAGTTTTAGGTAGGGCATTGGTCGCAGTTTGGGCAGCGCCGAGCCGGCGCCACGTTGTGAGAACCGGCATTTTAGCTGTTCGGCCGAGGGTCGGCGGCATCTATCGCTAGACTGGCCACACCGGTACAATGCGCACCGCTGAGCGCCTCCATAGTTAAATGGATATAACACGCCCCTCCTAAGGGCGAATTAGTGGTTCGATTCCACTTGGGGGTACCAGAAATCAGCGTTACGAAGTCCGAAAATATCCCGACAACCGACACAAGTGCGGTTTATTGGTTTCTGGGCAAACAAGAGGTAATTCCTGATTCAGGAAGTGAGTCACATCCCGCTGCCATTCTGAAAATCAATAATATTTTTGTAAAAACATATTCACAAAATTCGCATAACGCCTCATTTTTTTCGTGCTAACGTCATAAATTCCTTATTAGCCGAGATGCAAAAAATGGTACTCAATAAATTCATGCTGTCGGGGATGACGGCCGCACTGCTGCTGTCACCAGCCTGGGCAGAGGCAATGACCATCGACAAGACTGTCGATATCGCTGTTTACCAAGTGTGCGACAGCGCAGGCGTCAACTGTGCCAGCACCGGGCCAGCCGGCAACAGCTACTACGCTGCCGAGACCAACAAAATCTGGATGCAGGCCGGTATCAGCGTCACCTTCTCGTTCGCCCAGCAGATATTCAGCGATAACTTCTACAACCCCAACGACAACATTCCGGGCCGCACTTTCGAGAATCTTTACGACTCGGTATTTGGCGCTGGCACGGCTGGCACCAACACGACCAGCGTCGCCATGTTTTTGGTCAATGATTATGACGGTGCCTTCGGCGTCGGCTACAGCGGCGCCGGAGGCCTAATCATGTCCATGTCAACGATCTCGAACTACGACTGCGGTGGAGCGATTGGCTGTACCGGCCGGATCGACACCCTGGCCCACGAACTTGGTCACAACCTGGGCCTGGTGCCCGAGACTTTTTCTGACTACGGCATCCCAGGCGACGATGGCCACTCAACCAACATCAACTCGTTAATGGCAAGCGGCACGGAACGCAATGTCCCAGTTACGCTGAGCGATATTGCCCCCAGCGGACTAGGGTATGACTATTTGCCACAGACTCACATCGACTTTGCCCGCAACAGCACGCTGCTGACATCGATTAGTCCTGTCCCGGAACCTACCTCTGCCTTGATGTTCAGCGTCGGTCTGGTTGCCGTCGGCGCAATGCGTCGTCGCCGCCAGGCGGCCCTGCAGGCCTGAGCCAGGGAGAATCGTTGTCTCGTCGCCAGTTCAATCGCCTGATCGCCGGCAGCTTGCTGTCTCTTGTCATGCCGGCGGCCGGGCGAGCTGAGGAGTCAGTCCCCAAGACTGACCGCATTTCGCTGCCGCCTGATCACCGCGTTTTCGATTCTCCCTCCGGGCGCTTCCGGCTCGAAATAAGCACGGATGACCATTGGAAGACCCGCCGCGCTACCGGCGAACTGCGCGACCAGAAAAACCCGGCCGCCCCCTGCTGGCGGCAAACCCTGCCGCAAACCCAGGGGCCCCGCCACGTGCTGGTCACCGACCAGGGCCTGGTGTTGATGATCGATAGCTGGATTAACTCACCTTCGCCGCACGCATTGGTTTTGTTGGGTATCGACGGCGAGCAGCGCGCCAGTTATTCAATTGACGCTGTGATAGCCATCCTTGGCGTTGCACGGCGGAGCGTAACCGAACATGCCCGCCTGGGTATCTGGCTGAGTGCTGCACCGGCGCTGTCGGCCGACGGCAGCAGCGTAGTGCTGGCTTCCAGCGGGCGCAAACTGATCCTGAAGCTGGCCAACGGCTCCCTAACGGTAGCGGATCAAAGCCAAAACTAGCGTTCTGCTCGTATCAGACGGTCACAGGACGACTGCCACGGCCGACCGGAGACATTTCCGATTAGACTCTCATCTCAGCGGGCAACTTCAAGTTAAACAAAACATGCGTTTTTGCATCACGATGAGAGTCAGTCGTTGCTCTATTCCACTTGGGCCAGCCTCACTTCCGGGGGCAAAGCCATGAGGCCCACAAAAAAAACACCTCAACATTCGGTTGATATCAGCGAAGACAGCGGCGTGCGCAACCTGCACTTCGGCTCCGACTGGATTCAGGGCGCCATGCGCATTGCCCGGCCGTGGGCGCTGGAATTGGCCTACACCCGAGAGATGATGGCCGGGCTGCTCATGCGACCGACCGGCCGCTGGCCGCGCAACGCGCTGCTCGTCGGCCTCGGCGCCGGTTCGCTGGCCAAGTTCATTTACCGCTACCTGCCCGATTGCCGGATCACAGTGATCGAGATCAATCCGCAGGTCGAATTCATCGCCCGCCAGTATTTCAAGCTGCCCGACGATCCGCGCCGGCTCGACGTGGTGATCGGCTGCGGCGCCGACTACATGCTGGGCGGCGACAAGCGTTTCGACATGATCCTCGTCGACGGTTTCGATCCCGACGCCAAGGCCGGCGCCCTCGACACCGAGCCGTTCTACCAGGCCTGCCGCGCCCGCCTCAGCGACCAGGGGCTGTGCAGCTTCAACCTGCTCGGCTGGAACCGGGGTTTCAAGGGCAGCGTCGAGCGCATCGGCGCTGCTTTCGATGGCCGCGTCGCCGTTTTTCCTTCCTGCGACAGCGGTAACACCATCGCCTTCGCGACGGGCGGCGAGCCGGTCGATGTCTCGCTCGACGAGCTGCGCGCCAGCGCCATGCAACTGAAAAAAGACACCCGTCTCGACCTGTTGCCGACCATCAGCCGCCTGCAGTTGAGTCACCCGCTGCCGGACGGCCGCCTGCGTATCTGACGCCGGCCGAACTTGCCTTTTCCGATTTTTGAGCCAGAATCAGTTGATCCTCCACCGACAATAACGACAAGGCGGACAGAACAAAAATAACGAGCGGGGTTTTTGACCTGACTTATTATTTTTCCTATCCAGGAGGAGCAAATGCTGTCTTTTCAGGACGTTATCGACTACTGCGACCTTGACGAAGGTGAAATCGAGGCCATCGCAGAACATGAACACATTCCCGTCGCGGTTGCTGCCGAAATGAGTGAAGTGCTGCTGTGCTCGCCCGACGGCGTCTGCCGCCTGCACTCGATGATCATCGAGAACATGCAGCACGCCATCCAGGCCGGGCGCTACGAGCACGTCAAGGATCTGGCGCAAACCTACGAACACCTGCAGCGAACACATCCGATCCCGTCGAATTAAAGACGTTAGCGGAAGTACGCAGGCTGTAAAAAGCCCGACCGAAATGGTCGGGCTTTCATTTCAAAATTGGCCAAAATTTCCGGTTGACCGTAGCAATCGCCCGGTCAGGAATGGCGGGGCTGGGCGTAGCCGTGTTCCACCGCATAGAGGGCGACCTGGACGCGGCTGCTCATGTTCAGTTTCTTGAAGATGTTCTGCACGTGAATTTTGACCGTGCTCTCGGCCAGATCGAGCTTGCGGGCGATTTCCTTGTTGCTCTCGCCATGCGCCAGGGAAAGCAGGATGTCGCGTTCGCGCGGCGAAAAGCGGTCGCGCTCACCGCTCGCCGGTTCGGCCTTGGGCGGATTGCGCACGCCCTGGATCAGTTTGGCCGTCATTTGCTGCGAGACGACTGACTCGCCCTGGGCGGCGCGGCGAATGGCATCGACCAGCGCATCGGTTTCGATATTCTTGAGCAGATAGCCGCTGGCCCCGGCGCGCAGCGCGTCGACGAGATCCTGCGCGTCTTCCGAGACGGTCAGCATGAGCACGCTGACTTCCGGCATCTCCTCGGCGATGACCTTGACCGCTTCGAGCCCGGAAACGCCGGGCATGTGAAGGTCGAGCAAGGTGACGTCGGGCTTCAGCGAACGGGCGCGCTTGATGCCTTCGAGCCCGTCGCCGGCTTCGCCGACGACTTCGAAATCATCGTTGCGCTGGAGCAGCGACTTGATGCCGCTGCGGAAAAGAGTGTGATCATCGACCAGCAGGACACGGATTTTTTCGCTCATTTCAGACAACCTCTTTGTTTTCGCGGGGCAGGGTCAATGTAACGCGGGAGCCGTTACCGGGTTTGGATGCGATGCGACATTCACCGCCAATGCGGTGCGCGCGCTCGCGCATGATTTTCAGGCCGACGTGGCGGTCGGACAAGCAATTCGGATCGTTTTCCGGATCGAAGCCGACGCCATCGTCCTCGATCTCGACACCAATCCGGCCAATTTCACGTTTGACGACAATCCGCACCTGGCTGGCCCTGGCGTGCTTGCGAATGTTGGACAGGGATTCCTGGACGATGTGCATGATCTGGATTTCGTCGGTCGGCACCTGGGCCGCACCGCTGCCGACGCGCTCGAAGACCGTGGCAATGCCGGTCTGCCCCTCGAATTTTTCCAGCGTCGTCTGGATGGCGGTGTCGAGGTCGGACTGATGAACGCGGGTGCGGAAATGGACGAGCAGTTCGCGCACATCGTCGTAGCTTTCCTGGACACCTTCGCGCAGCTGGCCGGCCGTCTGCATGGCCTCTTCGACCTTGCCCTTGCGCAGCGAGTCCTGCAGCAACTGGACCTGGATGTTGAGAAACGCCAGGCCCTGGGCGATCGAGTCGTGCAACTCCTGGGCGAGCAGATTGCGCTCCTCCGAAACAGCCAGTTCCTTCTCGCGCGACTTGAGGCGCTGGTTTTCAATGGCCACGCCGAGGTGATGCCCGAGCGTTTCGAGCAGGTGCACCTGCTGCTCGGAGAGCGCCTGCGGCCGCTTGAAATAGAGGTTGTAGACGCCGAGTTTCTGCTTGTCGTAAAGAATGCTGAAGGCGGTCGCCGTGGCAAAACCTTCGCGGATGCAGGTCCGCAATTTCATGCCCGGCGGCGGGTTGACCGTAGCAAATGCAGCCGAAACGCCGGTCTGGAAGACCTCGCCACACAGGCAGTCGCCGCAGTTCATTTCGGCCTCGTGGTCGAGGAAATCGACTGACAGACCCTGATGGGTGATCAAGAACAACCTGTCCGACTGCGACTCGTACATGCGCACGGCGCCGGCATCGGCCCCCAGTGCGTTCATGATCCGTTCGAGAAAGCCCTCGCTGAGCACCGTCACCGGGGCCGGCTCGCTGAGAAACGTGGTGACCGAATAGAGGATGCTCAGTTCGTGATTGCGCTGGGCAAGGCGGTGGGTTTCAGCCTCGACCCGCTGCTCCAGCGTGTTGTAAACGTCCTCGAGGTGTTCGGCCATCTGGTTGAAGCCGAAGGCCAAGCCGCCCAGTTCATCGTCGCTGGCGACCGGAACGCGCACCGTCAGGTCGTCGCTCGTCATGCGCTGCATGCCGGCATGCAGTACGCCGACCGGCTCGATAACCAGCCGCGAGAAATAGTGGATCAGAATGACCGTACCGATGATGGCCAGGGCGACCAGCGCCGCCTGCACGGTGCGCAGCAGATTGGTATCGGAGGCGTAGGTGCGCTCCATGGCCAGCGCCAGTTCGTTGATCTTGCTGACGAAGGGTTCGAGCTCGCGGTCGAAACGGTCGAGCGCCCCCTCGCGCTCGGCCCGCACCCCGCCCAGATAGCCGGCGACCAGCGGGCGCACCGTTTCCTGCCAGACCTGCGCCACCGTTTGCAGACGTTCCTGCACCTCGGCATTGCGCGGTGGCGACAGCGGACGCTCGGGATCGCCTTGTTGCAGGTCGCGCAGAACCTTGTCGAAACGGCGCATTTCTTCGCCCAGGGCCAGCGCCGCCCCGGCCTCCGGTGCCTTCGCTTCAAGATCGCGCGCCATCAGGTGGCCCATGCGGTAGGTCCGCATGCGCTGACTGCCGGCATCGTTGATGGCCGCGGCAACGCCCTCCAGCTGCCAGGAAATGAGCAGCGTCAGCCCGATTGCCGTCGCGGCAACCAGGAAAAAGGCCACCAATATGCCGATGATCTTGCGCGAGAGCTTGCCCGGGTTGGCTAGCATCCTTCGATTCCGTAGGGAAATTGGCCAACCATAGCTGCCCGTGATGCGAAAAGCAAAGGGCCAGATCAAAAAATCGCCGGTTGCTCCGGCATCCATCGGTGATACGGACAAAAAAAGCCCGCCGTGTTGCGACGGCGGGCCGGCGTCATAGCTACCGAGGCCTCAGGCGTGATCGCATTCGGCCAGGAAGGTCAGCAGCTCCTCGCGCAGGCGGTAGTAGTCCGGGTGTTCGAGCAACATCTTGCGCGAACGCGGGCGCGGCAGGTCGACTTCGAGAATCTTGCCGACCTTGGCGCGCGGGCCGTTGGTCATCATCACCACGCGGTCGGCGAGCAGGATGGCCTCGTCGACGTCGTGGGTGATGACCATGGCGGTCAGCTTCTCGCGGCTCCACACGTCCATCAGCACTTCCTGCAGCTCCCAGCGGGTCAGCGAATCGAGCATGCCGAACGGCTCGTCGAGCAGCAGCAGCTTGGGCGACAGCGCGAAGGCGCGGGCGATGCCGACCCGCTGCTTCATGCCGTTCGACAATTCCGCCGCCTTCTTGCCCATTGCATCGGCCAGGCCGACGCGACTCAGGAAGTGGGTGACGATGTCGCGCCGCTCGGCCTTGCTGGCGTGCGGATAGACCTGTTCGACGCCGAGCGCCACGTTGTCGTAGGCGCTCAGCCAGGGAATCAGGCTCGGCGCCTGGAAGACGATGCCGCGATCCGGCCCGGCCGAATCGATTTCGCGGTTGTCGAGCAGGACGACGCCTTCGCTGATCTCGTTGAGGCCGGCGACCATCGACAGCACCGTCGACTTGCCGCAACCAGAGTGGCCGATGACCGAGACGAATTCGCCCTTCTTCATGCGCAGATCGAATTTCTCGACGACGGTCAGCGGCCCCTTCTTGGTCGGGTAAATCTTCGACACCTGCGAGAACTCGACGTAGCGGTCGTAGTGCGGCAACACCTTGACGTCGACATCCTTGGTCGCCCCCGGCCGCAACTGGGCCAGACTTTCCGCGTATTCGGCGCTGGTATTCGGCAGCACCTTGGGCAGCGGCACGACATTGCCGGCATCACCCGCCTGCTCGGCGCCGACCTTCATCAGGTACTCGGTGACTTCCTTGCGCAGGCGTTTGAACTCCGGGTCGTGATTCATCGCCGTGCGGTCGCGCGGCCGCGCCAGGCGGACCTCGAATTCCGGCCCGAAAGTCGCCCCCGGCCCGGGATTGAGCGGAATGATCCGGTCGGCCATGAGCAGGCCTTCGTCGACGTCGTTGGTAATCAGGATGACGGTCTTCTTCTCCTGCTCCCAGATGCGCAGGATTTCGTCCTGCAGGTTGCCCCGGGTCAGCGCGTCGAGCGCCGACAGCGGCTCGTCGAGGAGCAGGATTTCCGGGTTGGCCGACAGGGCGCGCGCCACGTTGACCCGCTGGCGCATGCCGCCGGACAACTCGGCCGGACGGCGGTCGATGGCGTGGGTCAGGCCGACCATCTCGATGTACTTCTCGGTCCGCGCCTGGCGTTCGGCGGCCGAAATATCGGGAAAAATCTGGTTGACCGCAAGATCCACGTTCTGGCGCACAGTCATCCACGGCATCAGCGAGTAGTTCTGGAAAACCACGCCGCGATCCGGGCCGGGGCCGGCCACCGGCTGGCCCTTGAGACGGATCTCGCCGCGGTCGGCGGCGATCAGGCCGGCGATCAGCGAAATCAGCGTCGTCTTGCCGCTGCCGGAGAAGCCGACGATGGCGACGAATTCGCCTTCGCGGATGCTCAGGTTGATGTCCTTGAGTACCTCGGTGGTCTGCTTGCCGCTGCCATACGACTTCGACAAGCCGGTGATTTCGAGGAAGGCAGCCGCAGCCGCCTCCTCGACCACCGGCGCGGGCACCAGCATTTCTTCCTTCATGACGGGGAGTCCCATGTTCATCTCCTAGGCTCAGGCGGCTTCGCCGAAGCTGACCAGTTGCTGCAGGGTGGCCATCATGCGGTCGAGCAGGAAGCCGACGAAACCGATGGTGAACACGGCGACCATGATGCGGCCGAGCGAGTGCGAGCTGCCGTTCTGGAACTCGTCCCAGACGAACTTGCCGAGGCCCGGGTTCTGGGCCAGCATTTCGGCGGCGATCAGCACCATCCAGCCCACCCCGAGCGCCAGACGCAAGCCGGTAAAGATCAGCTTCAACGACGACGGCAGGACGATCTTGGTCACCTTGGTCCAGGCCGACAGGCGTAGCACCTTGGAGACGTTCATCAGGTCCTTGTCGATCGAGGCAACGCCGACCGCAGTGTTGATCAGCGTCGGCCACAGCGAGCACAGCGTGACGGTGATCGCCGAGACGATGAAGGATTTCTCGAACATCGGGTTGTCGGAGACATAGATCGCGCTGATCACGATGGTGACGATGGGCAGCCAGGCGAGCGGCGAGACCGGCCGGAAAATCTGGATCAGCGGATTAATCGCAATCTGGAAGGTGCGCGACAGGCCGCACAGGATGCCGAGCGGAATGGCCACCACGGTGCCGATGAAGAAGCCGGTGAACACCGTATAGAGGCTGGTCACGATCTGGTCGAGGTAGGTCCGCTTGCCGGTCCAGTTGCGCATCGTCACGTCGGCCTTGGGATCTTCGGCCAGCGCTTCGGCAACACGTTGCTGCTGGCGCTCGTAGAAGGCGGCTTCCTTTTCGCGCTCGGCGTAGTGATCGGCAACCAGGCCCTTGGCCTCTTCCAGTACCTGCGCCGGCCCCGGAATCTCGCCCAGGCTGGTCTGCACGCCGGAAGCGAGCACGCTCCAGATGCTCAGGAAGATGGCGAAAGCCATGATCGGCACGCCGATCTGGAGCAGGATTTCGCGCAGTTGCTCACGCGGATCCTCGCCGGCGGCCAGGCGCACGAACGGGACGAACCACGTCAGCCCGGTCTTGGTAAAGAAATTTACAAGTTGATTCAGCATTTTGGTCACCTGTCATTCGCCCGCGGCGAACTGTTCTCTGGTTCAAAAACTTCCCCGTGACGGGCGGCCGGCCGGTGAGGACCAGCCGCCCCGGGTTTGCACTTACTTGACTGTGGCCTTGCCCTTCAAGCCGATCTTCAGGCTGTCGATGTAGGCGTTCGGCTTGGAACCGTCATAGGCGACGCCATCGATGAAGTCCTTCTGCACCGGCTTGAAGCCGCTTTCCTTGTCGAAATCGGGGAAATCGGATGCCTTCATCTTGCCTTCGGCGATCAGCTCCTTGGCCGCAGCGGTGTAGATGTCCGGGCGATAGACCTTCTTGGCCATGTCCTTGTACCAGGAGTCCGGCTTGAATTCCGGAATCTGGCCCCAGCGGCGCATCTGGGTCAGGTACCAGATGGCATCCGAGTAGTACGGATAGGTCGCGTTGTAGCGGAAGAAGACGTTGAAGTCCGGCACCGGCCGCACGTCGCCCTTCTCGTACTCGAAGGTGCCGGTCATGCTGTTGTCGATGACGTTGACGTCAGCCCCGACGTAGTTGGACTTCGAGATCATCTTCGAAGCTTCCTTGCGGTTCTTGTTGTTCTCGGCATCCAGCCAGTAAGCGGCGCGGATCATCGCCTTGACCACGGCCTTGTGGGTGTTGGGGTACTTGTCGTTCCATTGCTGGGTGACACCGAACACCTTTTCCGGGTTGTTCTTCTGGATTTCGTAGTCGGTGATCACCGGCGCGCCGATGCCCTTGAACACGGCCTGCTGGTTCCACGGCTCGCCGACGCAGTAGCCGTCGATGGTGCCGGCTTCCATGGTGGCCGGCATTTGCGGCGGCGGGGTCACCGAGATCAGCACGTCGGCGCCGATGTTGCCGGAAGTATCGCCCTTGGCCGGGGCGTAGTAACCCGGATTCAGGCCGCCGGAAGCCAGCCAGTAGCGCAGTTCGTAGTTGTGGGTGGACACCGGGAAAACCATGCCCATCTTGAACGGCTTGCCTTCCTTCTTGTAGTCGTCGACCACGGCCTTCAGCGCCTCGGCCTTGACCGGATGCACCGGCTTGCCGTCCGGCTGCTTGGCCAGCTTGGCCTTGAGTTTGGCCATCACCGCGTTGGAGACGGTGATCGCGTTGCCGTTGAGGTCCATGCTGAAGGCGGTGATGACGTCGGCCTTGGTGCCGTAGCCGATGGTGGCGCCGATCGGCTGGCCGGCCAGCATGTGCGCGCCGTCGAGTTCGCCGGAAATCACGCGGTCAAGCAGAACCTTCCAGTTGGCCTGGGCTTCGAGCGTGACGAACAGACCTTCGTCCTCGAAATAGCCCTTCTCGTAGGCGACGGCCAGCGGCACCATGTCGGTCAGTTTGATGAAGCCGAACTTGAGATCCGGCTTTTCGACCTTGGCCTTGGCAGCCATGGCCGGCGTGGCGACGGCAAACGCCGCGATCACGGCCGTCGTGAGCAAACCGCGGGCCAGGCGAGCGGTGGGCATTACCCGGGCTTTCGTCTTCAGATGCTGTTTCATGGACCTGCTCCTATTAAAATAATCGTTTCAAACCAGTGCGCTCGTTGCCTGGACGGCAAACGAAGCGGCATATCCCCGAGGGTCGGAACCATCCCAGCGCACGCCGTCGATCAGACAGCTGCTGCGCATGGGAGAAGAAGGAAGGGCGACGCCGACTTGTTCGGCGGCCTGCCGGTAGATGTCGAGGCGATTGACCCGCTTGGCCACCGCCAGGTAATCGGGATGCTCGTCGAGCAAACCCCAGCGCTTGTGCTGGGTCATGAACCACATGCCGTCCGACAGATAGGGGAAATTCACCGCCCCGTCGGCAAAGAACTTCATGCACTTCTTGTCGTCCCAGCTCTTGCCCAGGCCGTTCTGGTAACGGCCCAGCATGCGTGCCGCGATGACTTCGGTATCGGTATCGACATAGGCCGGCAACGCGATGACTTCGGCCGTCTTGCGCTTGTTGGCCAGCGAAGCGTCGATCCAGCGGCTGGCTTCGAGCACGGCGGCGACCAGCGCCCGGGCTGCATTCGGATGGCGATCGGCCCAGCTGGCTGTCGTCGCCAGCACTTTTTCCGGATGGTCGGGCCAGATTTCCTGCGAACTCGCCACGGAGAAGCCGATGCTGTCGATGATCGCCCGGTTGTTCCACGGCTCGCCGACGCAGCAGCCATCCATCCGCCCCATGCGCATGTTGGCGACCATCAGCGGCGGCGGCACGGTGATCGTCTTGACGTCGTGCAGCGGATTGATGCCGTGGCTGGCCAGCCAGTAGTACAACCACATGGCGTGGGTGCCGGTCGGGAAGGTCTGGGCGAAGGTGTATTCGCGCTCTTGCCGGGCGACCAGGGCGGCCAGGCTGGCACCGTCGGTGACGCCGGCGTCGCGCAACTGGCTGGACAGCGTGATGCCCTGCCCGTTCTGGTTGAGCCCCATGAGGATGGCCATGTCCTTCTTCGGACCGCCGATGCCCAGTTCGACGCCATAGACCATGCCGTACAAGGTATGCGCCGCATCCAGTTCGCCGCTGACCAGCTTGTCGCGCACTGCAGCCCAGGAGTTTTCCTTGCTCGGCACGATCTTGATGCCGTGCTTGGCGTCGAAGCCGTTGACCGCCGCCATGACGACCGAAGCGCAGTCGGTGAGCGGCATGAAGCCGACCCTGAGCGTCTTCTTCTCGGGCGCATCCGATGTGGATGGGCCTATCGCTGCGTGGGTGTCCGCTGATCCGGGCATCGTTTTCTCCGTTGCAACAAGTCCGATGGCGACGCGGCAGCAAGGCGAGGCATTGCGATCCGTTTCACGTCATCGAACTTCAAAATAAAAAAAGGCGTCACACCCGCATCGCCTTTCGGCAGATGGGATGGACGCCTTTGTCCGAGACCCGGCCTACGTTGGCCCGGTCTTCGCAGACATCATCGCAATGGTCGTGCCAGGACTAGTTACTTTGGACTAGTACAATTTAACTACTTATTTTTCAGATACTTAGCAACGCTTGTTTGGTGGCTTCGGCTTGGCAAGCAATGCACTGTTGCGGTGCAACAGGCCGGATTCCCGCACAGCCTTAGAGCAGTACCCGCGCCATGTCGATGACGTCGCGCGCCACCTTGGCCATCGACTGCCCCCGCTCCATGGCCAGTTTGCGCATGGCGTGGTAGGCGGCATCCTCGTCGAGGCCACGCGCCTTCATGAGCACGCCCTTGGCCTTGTCGACCAGCTTGCGGTCGGTGAGCTTCTGGGAAATTTCGTCGAGTTCGCGGCGCAGGGCCTGCGTATCGTCAAAACGGGCGCGCGCCACTTCGACGATGGGCTTGATCCGCTTCGGGTCGAGGCCGTCGACGATGTAGGCCGAAACCCCGGCCTTGACCGCGTCGCGTATGGTTTCCTGGCCGTCTTCCTGGGTAAAGATGACGACCGGCCGCGGCATGTCCTTGTTCATCGCCGCCAGGTTTTCCAGCGTGTCGCGGCTGGGGCTGTCGGTGTCGATCAGGATCACGTCGGGTTGCAACTTTTCGACTTCGGCCGTGAGATTTTCGGCGTCGGCCAGGATGGCCGCCACCTGATAGCCGGCCAGCGCCAGGCCGGCGCAGATTTCGCCGGCACGGGAGCGCGATTCATCAATGACTAGAACGGTAAGCATGGTGCCTACCTAGCAA
>PHCH01000151.1 GCA_002840785.1 Betaproteobacteria bacterium HGW-Betaproteobacteria-4
CAAAGGCACTTCGGTGCCTTTTTTGTTCGTATGCCTCCCGCTTCCTGTTATCACTGTGGCCTGCCCATTCCCGATGATGTCGATCTGTCGGTGACGGTCGGCGGGGAGCCGCGGGCCATGTGCTGTTTCGGCTGCCAGGCGGTGGCCCAGTCGATCGTCGACAACGGCCTGGCCGATTATTACCGCAGCCGCGATGCAATGCCCGAGTCGCCGCGCGAAGCCATGCCGGCGATTCTCGAACAACTGGTCATGTACGACCATGCCGAGTTCCAGAAAAGCTTCGTCAAGGAACTGGGGCAAAACGAGCGGGAAGCCTCGCTCCTCCTCGAAGGCATCACCTGCGCCGCGTGTATCTGGCTCAACGAGCAGCATGTCGGCCGTTTGCCGGGGGTGACGGCGGTCACCATCAACTACACGACCCGCCGCGCGCGCGTGCGCTGGGATGAATCCCGGATCAAGCTTTCCGACATCCTCGGTGCGGTCGCCGCCATCGGCTATCGCGCCTACCCCTACGATGCCGCCAAGAACGAGGAAATCTCCCGCAAGGAGCGGCGCGACGCGATGTGGCGTCTGTGGGTTGCCGGCTTCGGCATGATGCAGGTCATGATGTATGCCTACCCCGTCTATATCGCCGACGGCGACATGGCGCCGGATATCGAAAGCCTCATGCGCTGGGCTAGCATGTTGCTCACCCTGCCCGTCATCTTCTATTCCTCGGCGCCATTTTTTCGCAACGCCTGGCGCGACATCAAACTGCGTCGCGTCGGCATGGACGTGCCGGTGGCGCTGGGCGTCGGCGCGGCCTTCGTGGCCAGTTGCTGGGCAACCTTCATGCAGTCCGGTGAGGTCTATTTCGATTCGGTCACGATGTTCATTTTTTTCCTGCTCGGCGGCCGCTATCTTGAAATGACGGCGCGCCAGAAGGCGGTCAGCGTGACCGAGGCGCTGGCCAGGCTGCTCCCGGCCTTTGCCCAAAAAATGCCCAAATTTCCGGTTGACCGTGAGACCGAGCAATGTGTCGTCGCCGATTTGCATCCCGGCGACTACGTCATGGTCCGGGCCGGGGACGTCGTGCCGGCCGACGGTCGGGTCATCGAAGGCATCAGCTGTGCCAATGAGGCCCTGCTCACCGGCGAAAGCAAGCCTGTGCCGAAGGTTCCCGGCGAGCCGGTAACCGGTGGCTCGATCAATGCCGAGAGTCCGCTCGTCGTGCAGGTCGAGCGCGTTGGCGAAGAAACACGTCTGTCGGCCATCATCCAGTTGATGGAACGGGCGGCGGCGGAAAAGCCGAAAATCGTCGTCCTGGCCGATCGCATTGCCAGCTATTTTGTCGCGGTCTTGCTGGCTGTGGCGGTTTTGGTCGCCGTTGGCTGGTATATCGTCGATCCCTCGAAAGCGCTGTGGATCACCGTATCGGTGCTGGTCGTCACCTGCCCTTGCGCCCTGTCGCTGGCCACACCCATTGCACTGACCGTCTCGGCTGGCGCCCTGGCCAAAGATGGACTCCTCGTCACGCGTGGCCACGCCATCGAAACGCTGGCCAGGGCAACGCATTTCGTCTTCGATAAAACAGGCACTTTGACTACCGGGCGCATGCATCTGGTCGACGTTTTTCCGGCGGTAGCTACGAGTCGGGAGGACTGTCTGGCCATCGCCGCCGCCCTCGAACACGCTTCCGAGCATCCGGTGGCCAGCGCGCTGCGTCAGGCCGCCGGCGAGCAGTTGCCCGCAACCTCCGCCGCCGTGAGTGAGCCGGGTCAGGGCATGGAGGCTATCGTTGCTGGCCGTCGCTGCCGTATCGGCCGTCCCGATTACGCGCTGGCCCTGAGTGCCGGCAGATTGCCGGATACTGCTGCCGACTGGCTGGAAAGCGGCGACACGGTGGTTGTTCTGGCTGATGAAGACGGCTGTCTGGCACTGTTCAGAATCGGCGACGAGTTGCGCCAGGAGTCAGCAGCACTGATTGCCGAGCTTCGCGCCGCTGGCAAAAAAGTCATCCTGCTCACGGGCGATGCCCCGGCGGTTGCCCAGCGCGTTGCCGATAAGCTCGGTATCGCCGATGTGCGGGCCGGTGTGACTCCCCAGGGCAAGCACGATTGCGTTACCGGGCTTCAGGCGGAAGGTGCCGTTGTCGCCATGCTGGGCGATGGCGTCAACGACGCCCCGGTGCTGGCCCAGGCACAGGTTTCGGTTGCCATGGGTGGCGGTGCCCAACTGGCCAGGACGCAATCCGACTTCATCCTGCTTTCCGAGAATCTCGACCACCTGCGTTATGGCTTGCGGCGGGCCCGCAAAACGCTGGATGTGATTCGCCAGAACCTCTGGTGGTCCTTCGCGTACAATTTCGTAGCCTTGCCATTGGCCATTGCCGGGTATGTAACTCCGTGGATCGCCGGCATCGGCATGTCGGCCAGTTCTTTGCTGGTTGTCCTCAATTCGCTGCGCATTCAGCGCGTGGAGACAGATTGATGGAAAGTGTCTACCTGCTTATTCCGGTTTAGGGGCCTGGCTTTCGCGTCCTGATGGACGAAGATCAGCCGACACCCCCCAAGAACGACGAGGAAGCCAACAAACCCGTCAATAGTTGACCTGCGTCAACGCTGAGGATGATCGTGCTTGGCAGAATTGCGCCGTTGCGAGGCATATGCCTCGCTGTATTTCTCTGTTGGGGTTGGGGTGCGTTACGACGCACCCTTTTTTTGTCCACGTTTCCCGCGCGTCTTGCTACGACTACATATTTCGGACTATCTGCCTTAGATAATAGGTAGGTTGATCTAGGTCAAAACGCACGCCCTGAACTAGAATACCATCGCTTTCCATGTGTCCCCTTGGGTTCAGGGAGGTGGGCATTCCGTTTTTTCTTTATGAGAGGTGGGTTCATGTCTGGAACGAAAACCACATATAACGATAAGGTCGTACGGCAATTTGCTGTCATGACTGTTATTTGGGGCATTGTTGGCATGCT
>PHCH01000152.1 GCA_002840785.1 Betaproteobacteria bacterium HGW-Betaproteobacteria-4
TGTTGATTCATTTCCAAGGCTGGGCCATTTCGGGGCGTATTCACGTTGAAATCTGAGCCACGTTGCCGCTCTATCCTGCTGAATTTTTCAGCACGGGGGAGCAGGAGTGATCAACGTGAGCACATTGAGCAAGTTGCGCCGCCTCGTGCTGAGGCAGGACGTGTCGGTGCGCGAGGCCAGCCGCAGGCTGGGCATCTCGCGCAACACAGCCACCAAGTGGCTCAAAGAAGGGCAGATGGCCGAACCCAGATACCCGCAGCGGGTGTCAGGCCCCAGCATCCTCGATCCGTACAAGGAGCAGTTGAGCCAGTGGCTCAAGGCCGATAGCCATCGCAGCAAACGAGATCGGCGCGGGATCAAGGCGATGTTTGAAGCGCTGCGGGCGCAGGGCTATGGCGGCAGCCGAGGCCCGGTCTATGCATTTGCCCAGCGCTGGCAGCAAGAGCAAGGCAACGCTGCGCGTGGTGCAGGCTTCGTGCCGCTGAGCTTCGAGTTGGGCGAGGCGTTCCAGTTTGACTGGAGCTGCGAGTACCTCTTCATCGGCGGGTTGCGTCGCCGCCTGGAGGTGGCACACACCAAACTGGCGGCCAGCCGCGCCTTCTGCCTGGTGGCGTACTACAGCCAGGCGCACGAGATGCTGTTCGATGCGCACGCGCGGGCGTTCGCCCTCTTCGGTGGCGTGCCCCGGCGGGGCATCTACGACAACATGAAGACCGCTGTGGACAAGGTCGGCCAAGGCAAGCAGCGCAGCGTCAATGCCCGCTTCGAGGCGATGACCGGGCACTACCTGTTCGAGCCGGAGTTCTGCAACCGGGCCGCCGGCTGGGAGAAGGGAGTCGTCGAGAAGAACGTGCAAGATCGGCGCAAGGACATCTGGCGCGAGGCCAGTGAGCGGCGCTGGGGATCGCTTGGCGAACTCAACGACTGGCTGGAGCAGGCCTGCATGAAGGCCTGGGCTGAGATGAATCACCCCGAATGGACACAACTCACGGTGGCCGATGTCTGGCAGGACGAACGTGCTCGCCTCATGCCCAACCCCCGCGCGTTTGATGGCTATGTGGAGCAGCCGGTGCGGGTCTCTGCCACCTCGCTGATCCACTTCCAGCGCAACCGCTACAGCGTGCCGTGCGAGTGGATCCATGCGGTGGTCAGTCTGCGGGCCTATGCCGATGGCCTGCTGGTGGTCGGGCCCGATGGGCGACAGGTGCACCTGGCGCGCAGCTTCGAGTGTGACCAGACGATCTACGACTGGATGCACTACATCGCGCTGATCGAGCGCAAGCCCGGTGCGCTGCGCAACGGCGCACCCTTCAAGACCATGCCCGAACCCCTGCAGGAGCTGCAACGCCAGTTGCTGCGTCACAGTGGTGGCGACAGGGTGATGGCACAGGTGCTCATGGGTGTGAGCCTGCATGGGCTGGAGGCCGTGCTGGTGGCGGTGGAACTGGCCCTGCAGAGCGGTCGGGTGAGTGCGGAGCATGTGCTCAACGTGCTCTCGCGCCTGAAGGAGCAGCGCGTGCCCGAGCCACCGGTGGCCACGATGCTCACGCTCAACACGCCGCCGCTGGCCAACCTGCAGCGCTACGACGCACTGCGCAACGTCCAGCCTCATGAGGCGTCACCGGAGTCCGACCATGCATGACGTCATTGATGCCTTCAAGGCGCTGGGCCTGCACGGCATGGCCAGTGCCTGGCCGGAGGTGCTGGGCACCGCCCGCATGAAGTCGCTCGATCACGAGGCTGTATTGCACCAGCTCATCAAGGCCGAGACCGCTCAGCGCGAAGTGCGCTCCATGGCTTACCAGATGCGCGTGGCGCGCTTCCCATCGCACCGCGATCTCGCCGGCTTTGACTTCGCCCACGCGCAGCTCGATGAGGCGCTGGTGCGCCAGCTGCACACCCTTCGCTTCGTGGAGTCGGCCCACAACGTGGTCCTGGTCGGTGGACCCGGCACGGGCAAGACGCACCTGGCCACGAGCCTGGGGATCGAGGCGATCCGCATGCATGGCAAGCGGGTACGTTTCTTCTCCACGGTGGAGCTGGTCAACGCCCTGGAGCTGGAGAAGGCGCAGAACAAGGCCGGACAAATGGCGCACCGCCTGATGTACGTCGATCTGGTGATCCTGGATGAGCTGGGCTACCTGCCGTTCACGCAGTCGGGCGGCGCGATGCTGTTCCACCTGCTCTCCAAGCTGTACGAGCGAACGAGCGTGGTGATCACCACCAACCTCACCTTCTCGGAATGGAGCAGCGTCTTCGGCGACGCCAAGATGACCACCGCATTGCTCGACCGCCTCACGCACCACTGCCACATCGTGGAGACGGGCAATGAGAGCTGGCGATTCAAGCATTCCAGTGCCGCCGGCGCGGCAACACCAAAGCCACGCGGCAGAGCTCAGAAAGGAGATCGAAAAACAGCAGACCCGATAGACTTATCCACAACCGAGTAGCCAGAACATCCATTAACCCAGTGGCTCAATCTTCGACGTGATCACTGG
>PHCH01000033.1:0-29578 GCA_002840785.1 Betaproteobacteria bacterium HGW-Betaproteobacteria-4
ACCCCACAGGCAGACCACACCAGCCAGCAGGCCGATGATGATGCCACCCATGATGCCGACGAAGCCGGCCGCCGGGGTGATCGCCACCAGACCGGCAACGGCACCGGAAGCAGCACCCAGCATCGAGGGCTTGCCCTTGAGCATCCATTCGGCAAACATCCAGGACAGTGCGGCACAAGCCGTGGCTACCCAGGTGTTGACCATGGCCAGAGCAGAACCACCGGAGGCTTCGAGAGCGGAGCCGGCGTTGAAGCCGAACCAGCCCACCCACAGCAGGGAAGCACCGATCATCGTGAAGGTCAGGGAGTGCGGGGCCATCGAGACGTTACCGAGACCGGTACGCTTGCCAACCATGTAGGCACCCACCAGACCGGCGACAGCGGCGTTGATATGCACGACGGTACCGCCGGCGAAGTCGAGCGCGCCCTTCTGGAACAGGAAGCCTGCAGTAGCGCCAGCAGCTTCAGCCGCAGCAGCATCGATGTAGGCATCGGGACCGGCCCAGTACCAGACCATGTGCGCCATCGGGATGTAGGACAGCGTGAACCAGATGACCATGAAAACCAGCACGGCAGCGAACTTGGCACGCTCGGCGAAGGCGCCGACGATCAGGCCGCAGGTGATGGCGGCGAAAGCGCCCTGGAAGATCACGAAGGTCAGCTCGGAGATGACGACGCCCTTGGAGAACGTGGCACCCAGGGATTCCGGGGTGACGCCCTTGAGGAAGAGCTTGTCGAGCACGCCGAAGAACGCGTTGCCCTCGGTGAAAGCGGCCGAGTAGCCGTAGATCACCCAGAGAACCGAGATCAGCGAGAAGGTCACGAAGACCTGCATGAGCACCGACAGCATGTTCTTGGTGCGCACCAGACCAGGCGTTGTCGGCCTTGCTCAGGACCAGCGCGGGGGCCGGGGCGGCCTCGGCAACCGGGGCGGCGGCTTCGGCGGCGACAGCTGCCGGCTCGGCGACCACGGCAGCAGCGGCTACCGGCTCGGCGGCCTTTTCGTCAGCCCAGGCCGGAGCGCCGAGCGTAACGGCGCCGACCAGAGCCAGCAATGCAAATAAACGTTTCATGATTTAGGCTCCTTAGAGGGCATCGGTACCGGTTTCACCGGTCCGGATACGAATAACCTGCTCGACGTCGAAGACGAAGATCTTGCCGTCACCGATCTTGCCGGTGCTGGCCGATTTTTCGATGGCTTCGATGACCTGGTCGAGCTGCTCGGACTTCACGGCAGCTTCGATCTTCACCTTGGGCAGGAAATCGACGACATATTCGGCGCCCCGATACAGCTCGGTATGCCCCTTTTGCCGGCCGAAGCCCTTCACTTCAGTGACCGTGATGCCTTGCACGCCGATGGCGGACAACGCTTCACGCACTTCGTCAAGCTTGAACGGCTTGATGATGGCGGTAACGAATTTCATGATGGCTAGTTCCCCATTTGGATTGAAATCTTTTCTCTCCCGCCGGCACCGGCCGGTGCACCGGCGGGAGAGGTTTAAATTTGCTTAGAAAGACTTGGTGAAGGACAGGACGGCAGTAGCCTTGGCAACGTCCTTGAACGACGTTGATGCCGCACCGGCTGAACCGCCGAAGCAATAGGCACGGCTGGAAGAACTGCAACCGTTTGCATCGGTATCGGTGTAGGCCAGACCGACAACGCCGAAACCGACATCCTTGGTCACGCCCAGCTTCCAGTCAGTGTAAGAGGCGCTACCGTAGTTCTTGACGTCTTGGTAACCGACGTGACCCTGGACGCCCCAACCATTGCCGAGATCGTAGTTCGCAGAAAGATCAATGTAGCTGCTGCCACGGTTGTCTTTACCGCTAGCACTTTCATCACCCCAGGCAAACAGGTACTTGGAAACCGCGTAGCTGTACTTCAGGGTGATGAACTTCCAGCCGATTGCAGCGTAAACTTCCGTCGAATCCGGCGTAGCGCCCCCGCCATTGTTGTTACCCGGGTAGAAATACTTCAAGGCGCCTACATCGTAAGAAAAATCGCCAGCGAAGGTACCCCGGTAGCCAGCATAGAAGTCCCACTCCATGCTGTTGTTCGCCTTGGTGTTAACCCAAGCGACATTGGAAGCCCAGGTACCAACGTAGACGCCCGAAGAATGGCTGTAATCGACCCCGCCCTGGATGGCCGGCTGACGCTGCGACTGGCTGACACCACGGAAAACGTAATCGCTGGCCAAAGTGACGTTGGCCGTAACGCTGTGCGGGCTGGCCGGAGCTTCTTCGGCAAAGGCCGGGGCAGCAAAGGCGCCAACGATGGCCAAGGCGACGAGTGACTTCTTCATGTTATCTCTCCTATAGATTGATTAAAGTGAAAACGAAATTTGTGCAGTTCAACAATAGCAGAAGGTGTGCCAGGTGATTTTTTTGATCAAAATCAAAGGATTAATAAGCACCAGCCAGGTCATGCACCATTTTGTCGCACCATTACAGTGCAGTTACAGATCGTCACGCACCAGTGGCGAGCAAACTGCCAAATCCGTAGAAATTCCGCTGTGTTAAACTCAAAATCCCACGGAGGACATCATGCTCGACCCCAAGACACTCGAAGAATTCGGCGCCAAGATCAGCGCCCTGCTGGCCAATTCGCCGGCCAAGGACATCGAAAAGAACGCCAAGATGGTGATGAGCGGCTTTTTCGCCAAACTCGATCTGGTGACCCGCGAAGAATTCGACGTTCAGGCGCAAGTACTGGCCCGCACCCGCGAAAAGCTCAAGGATCTCGAAACCCGCGTCGCCGCGCTGGAAAAATCCGGCTCGGGCCAATAACTCAGTGGCACTGGCCATCGCGCACAGTCGTGGACTGGATGGCCTCAACGCGCCGCCGGTGACGGTCGAGGCGCATCTGGCCAGTGGCCTGCCCAGCTTCACCCTCGTCGGCCTGCCAGATACTGAAGTCAAGGAAGCGCGCGATCGCGTTCGCGCCGCCATCGTTAATTCCGGGTTCGAGTTTCCGTCGAAACGCATCACAGTTAACTTGGCGCCGGCCGATCTGCCAAAAGAATCCGGCCGTTTCGACCTGCCCATCGCGCTGGGTATCCTCGCCGCCAGCGGGCAGATTCCCGGCAAGCATCTGGCCGACTACGAATTTGCCGGCGAGTTGTCGTTGTCCGGCGAGCTGCGCCCGATTCGCGGCGCGCTGGCCATGGCCCTGCAGACGGCCGGCCACGGCAAGCATTTCATCCTGCCCGAAGCCAGCGCCCGCGAAGCGGCGCTGATCGGCAGCAACGAAATACTCTCCGCCCGCTCCTTGCTCGACGTTTGCGCCCACCTTGCCGAGCGCGAGACGCTGGCGCAGGCGATTGCCACGGTCAACCCGGAAAATCAGCCAATTTTCGCCGACCTCGCCGAGGTTCGCGGCCAGTCGCAGGCCAAACGGGCGCTGGAGATTGCCGCCGCTGGCAACCATTCCTTATTGATGGTCGGCCCACCTGGTTCCGGCAAATCGATGCTCGCCGCCCGCCTGCCCGGCCTCATGCCGGCCTTGCAGGGCGAAGCGGCCAAGGCCTCGGCCGCTGTGCTGTCGCTGGTCGGCCAGTTCCGGCCGGAAGCCTTCGGCCTGCGCCCTTACCGCCAGCCGCACCATACTGCCTCGGCGGTAGCGCTGGTCGGCGGCGGCAATCCGCCACGGCCCGGCGAAATCAGTCTGGCGCATCAGGGAATTTTGTTTTTGGATGAACTGCCGGAATTTGACAGAAAAGTGCTCGAAACCCTGCGCGAGCCGCTCGAATCCGGGCGCGTGCACATTGCCCGCGCCGCCCGGCAGGCCGAGTTTCCGGCCGAGTTCCAGCTCATCGCGGCAATGAATCCGTGTCCATGTGGGCATCATGGCTCGACCAAAGGCAAATGCCGATGCTCGCCGGACCAGATCGCGCGCTATCGCGGCAAGCTCTCCGGGCCTTTCCTCGACCGCATCGATTTGATCATCGAAGTGCCTGCCCTGCTTGCCGAAAGCCTTTCCGGCAAGAGTGACGGCGAATCGTCGGCGACCGTTCGGGCGCGCGTCGAGCAGGCCCAGAACCGCCAGCACGCCCGGCAGCAAAAACCGAACGCCCGCCTGAGCACCAAGGAAGTCGACGCCGACTGCCAGCCCGACGCCGCCGGCAACAAGTTGCTGCAACAGGCCACCGCCCAGCTCGACCTGTCGGCCCGCGCCTGGCACCGCATTCTCAAAGTCGCGCGGACCATCGCCGACCTCGCCGCCTGCGACGACATTCGCGCCGCCCACGTCGCCGAGGCCATCCAGTATCGACGTTTCGCCCGTGGCTGAGCAGCAGACCCGGCGCGAGACGCGCGGCATCGCCATTTTGCTGGCTTCGCTGGCCTCGCTCGGACCGTTTTCGATCGATGCCTACCTGCCGTCCTTCCCTGAGATCGCCGAAAAGCTCAATGCCACGCAGCTGGAAGTTCAGCAGACGCTGTCCATTTACCTGCTCTCGTTCGCCGTCATGACCCTGTGGCATGGCGCCATTGCCGACCGTTTCGGCCGGCGCAACGTCATTCTCGTCGCCGTTGGCCTGTTCGCCGTCGCCTCGGCCGGCTGCACGCTGGCCACGCGCATCGAGCACCTGTGGTTCTGGCGGGCCATGCAGGGCATCACGGCCGGCGCCGGGATTGTCATCGGCCGCGCCATCGTCCGCGACCTGTACGACGGCGCCGCGGCCCAGCGCCTGATGTCGCAGATCACCATGATGTTCGCGCTGGCCCCGGCCATCGCCCCGGTCATCGGCGGCTGGCTGCAAAGCTGGTTCGGCTGGCGTTCGGTTTTTGCCTTTTTGGTCGTGTCGACCGCAGCATTGTGGCTGGCCTGCTGGAAACTGCTGGCCTGCGCCGCGGTGTCGCTCAATTTCGGCGGATTTTTCATCTACGTGCTATCGGCGCCGGTCTTTCTGATGACCCATCTTGGCGTCCCGGAAACCGGCTTTCTCTGGCTGTTCGGCCCGGCCATGGCCGGCATGATCTGCGGCGCCGGGCTGTCGGGGAGGCTGGCCGGCCGGATTTCGCCGAGCCGGACCGTGCTCATCGGCTACCTGGTCATGGGCTGCGCCGCCGCTTTCAACCTGACCCTCAATCTGGCGCTGCCCCCCGGGCTGCCATGGAGCGTCATGCCCATCTTTGTGTACACCACCGGCATGTCGCTGGCCATGCCCAGCCTGACCCTGTTTGCCCTCGATCCTTTTCCCGAACAGCGCGGCCTCGCCGCTTCCTGCCAGACATTTTTCCAGTCCGGTTTCAACAGCATTTCGGCGGCCCTCATCGTCCCTGTCCTGTGGGGATCGACCCTGAGCATGGCGCTCGGCATGGCCGGGCTGCTTGCGCTGGGCGGGCTGGCCGCCCTGCTTCACCAGCGCTGGCGTCACAAGCCGGCGTGAATGGCATAAACTGGTCCGCCTGTCACAAGGAGCCCGCATGAAATTCCCCGCCTGGATCAGCGCCGCCGCCTCGGCCGTCATTGCCGTCCTGCCCGGCTGCGACTACGTCAACCTGCAGGAACTCAAGCCGGGCATCACGACCCAGGCCGAAGTCCGTGCCCGCATGGGCGACCCCGGTTTCGTGCACTGGAACGACGACGGCACGGCGACCTGGGAATACGCCCGGCAGCCGAACGGCACCAGTTGCTACATGATCAGCTTCGGCAGCAACCAGGTCATCAGCAAGATCGAGCAGGTGCTCAACGAGGCCAACTTTGGCAAGGTGCGCGTCGGCATGAGCAAGGACGACATCCGCCGCCTGTTCGGCGCGCCGGCCCGCAAGCAGCTCTTCGACAACCTCGGCGAGGAAATCTGGGAATGGCGCATCGAGGGCGTGCCGCCCATGGAAGAAACCTACTTCATGGTGCATTTCGACACCACCGACGGCGGTGTCAAGAAGACCTCGAAGCGGGTCGAGCCCAAGGGCTGAGGCAGGTCAGGCTGGCTTGCCGGCCAGATCGTCGAGCGTATTGAAATTGCGGAAAGCGTCGGGCTGATCGTCGAAATCGACCTCGATGCAACCAGCTCCGGCGCACCATTCCATGACCCGGCGACCGCCCTGACGCAGGAAGATTTCCAGCTGCGGCGCCAGCCCTGTCCGGCACAGGCAGAACACCGGATGGACCCGCCCGGCCGCCCGGGCGATGGCCAGATCGGCCCCCTTGTCGCGCATGGCGGCGTGCAGGCGGCGGGCCAGATCGAGCGGCAGGTAAGGCGAATCGCAGGGCACGGTGAGGACGAGCGGCGTCGGGCTTGCCGCCAGCGCCGCATGCAGGCCGGCCAGCGGCCCGGCAAAATCGGGAATTTCGTCGGCCAACAGAGGGAAACCCAGCGCGCCGTATTCGGCCTGGCTGCGGTTGGCGTTGATCAGCAAACTGCCGACCTGCGGCGCCAGACGTTCGATGACGTGGGCGACCAGCGGCCGCCCGGCGAGCAATTGCAAACCCTTGTCGACACCGCCCATGCGCCGGGCCAGGCCGCCGGCCAGGATGACGCCGGTGATCTCGGCCCGGGGCATCAGAAGACCAGCACCCGCCATGCCGGGTCCAGGCTGCGCGCAACGAAAGCCGTGGCCCCGGCAGCACCGGCCGCGGCAATCAAGGCTTCGGGCGAACTCACCCAGGCCGCGCGGGCCATGCCGCAGGCCAGCAGGCGGACATCCTCGGCTGCCAGTTGGCGCAGAAAGTCGCCGACCGATTTTTCCTTGTCCGCTGTCGCATAGGCGGCATCGGCGACGCCATCGACCAGCCAGCGCACGGCCGGGCCGGCAAAGTGGATTTCGACCTCGGCATCGAGCGCCCGCGCCGCCTGCGCATGCACCAGCGGCGTGACGACGAGTTCGGGGTGATCCGGCGTCGCCGCCCAGATCAGGAATGCCAATTTGTCAGCCAAAGGTGGCCTCCGGTTCGATCTTCAAAATGTGCTGGCGATAGGCGGCCGCGTCGACCAATTGCGCCTTTTCGTCGGCCCATCGCGTTGGCCGCGCCCGCGCCATCCAGCCCTTGCCGTAGGGTTCAATATTGACCAGCTTCGGCCGCTCCTCGGCCTCGTCATTGCCTTCGAGCAAAACAAAGGATATCGGCGCATGCACGGCGAGCACGGTCTTCCGGCACTCCACCGTGCCCATCCCCCGGCCGATGTCCACCTCCGCCCCCTTCGGCTTGCTCGTGAAGGCGATGATCTCGCCGGCCAGGAATATGCCGAAACTGGTGGCGCCGATCAGCACTTCATCCACGCCGATTTCCCGCACCCACATGTCGTAGCGCGGGCAGTAGAGGCAGTTGTCGGGGATGGTGCCGGAGAAGGGGGTGTGGGCCATGAGGGTCAAAGAAAATGGCGGAGGAAAGCAGGAGTCGAACCTACCAAGGCTTGTCTGACAAGCCCTACCGGTTTTGAAGACCGGTCGTCCCACCGGGGAACGATTTCCTCCATGAGGGGGCTACCCGAATTGCTCCGGGATGCCGCGTAAAACATGGGTATCGCGCACGCGGCGAGTGTAGCCGATGCGGTCGAAGAATTCGAGGATGTGGATGGCCACCTTGCGGCCGCCACCGATCTCGTCGCGCAGGCTGGCAGCGCGGGCGCAGCCGTCGCGTTGGTTGAGCGCGGCGACCTGGCGGGCCAGCTCGGCGACGGCTTCGGCGGTGAAGAAATGGTCGTGCGCCACCGGCCAGGCGTCGCCGTGGCGGGCGATGCGTTTGAACAGGGTGCGCACGCTGTCTTCGCCGACGCCGCTGGCCTTGGCGATATCGCGCACGCGCGGCGGGGCGTAGGGGTCGGCGGCGAGCAAGGGCTTCAAGGTCTGCCATAGCTCGCGGTCAGCGGCGGCGAGTTGGACGCGATGTTCGGGCAGATGCAGCCAGGCGTTGGTCTGGGCGATGCGACCATCGGCCAGCGGCGCGGCGAGCAGCGCGTCGAAGGCCGGGCGGGAGAGCGTTGGCAAGGTCAGGCGGCGCAAGCGGTCGCGCTCGACGCCGGTGAGGTCCGGGGCGCGCTCGTGCTCGGCGGCGATGGCAGCGAGCAGGCGGGCTTCGAGTTCCTGCCAGCGACTTGGCGCGAAGGCGGTGGCGCCGACGACTTTGAGGCTCAGTTGCTGGCCCAGCGCGGCCAGCGTGGCGGCATCCAGATTGCGGTTCAGGGCGTGAGTGGCGAGGTCGACGCCGGCGGGCTGTTGTTCGGCCGCCAGTTGCAGCGCCGTCGCCGGGTCGGTGTCGGCCAGCGCGGCGAGCATGGCCAGGCGTTCCGGGCTGCTTTTTTTGCGGCTGGGCGGGAAGATGTCGAGCACGATGCCGCCGCCGATGGTGTGGCGGGCCGCGGCGTCACGCAGGATGAAGCGGTCGCCGGCCAGCGCGCCGATCTCACGGTCAACGGCAATTTGGGCCCAATTTTCACATCCCGGCGCGATCTCGGCGGCACCGAGCAGGCCGATGCGGGCCGGCACGTCTTCGGCCCCGAGGTGGAGGTGCACCTGTGTCCAGTGCTTGAGCGCCGGCTGGCCGGAGAGGACGCGGATTCTGGCATCGAAACGGCGGACCGGGGCGTGCAGACCGGGCGCGACGATCCACTGGCCGCGTTCGACCTCGGACTTTTCGACACCACTCAAAGCCAGCGCGATGCGTTGGCCAGCGTGGCCAGATTCGGCCGGCGCATCCTGGACGCGCAGACTGCGCACGCGGACGGGCTTGTTGGGCGGACTGAGCAGCAACTGATCGCCGACTTTGACCGAACCGGCGAAGGCCGTGCCGGTGACGACGGTGCCAGCGCCGGACAGCGTGAAGCAGCGGTCGATGGCGAGGCGGAAGCCGCCGGCCGCCTGGCGTTCGCCCTGCTCGGCCGCGGCAGCTTCGAGATGGGCGCGCAATTCGGCGACGCCCTCCCCGCTGACCGCGGCAACCGGGAAGATCGGCGCGTCGGCCAGCGCGGTGCCGGCGAGCAATTTGGCAATTTCCGTTTTTGCCTCATTTTTCCGGTTGACCGTAGCAACGTCGATTTTGGTCAGCGCCACGGCCCCGCGCCGGATGCCGAGCAGTTCGACGATCTCCAGATGCTCGCGGGTCTGCGGCATCGGGCCGTCGTCGGCGGCGATGACGAGCAACGCGAAATCGATGCCGGTGGCGCCGGCCAGCATGTTGTGGATCAGTTTTTCATGGCCGGGCACATCGATGAAACCGAGCTTTTCGGTGTAGGCGTAGCCGAGGTCGACGGTGATGCCGCGCGCCTTTTCTTCCTTCAGGCGGTCGCAGTCGACGCCGGTCAGGGCCTTGACCAGCGTGGTCTTGCCGTGGTCGATGTGGCCGGCGGTGCCGATGATCATGCCGCGTCTTCGCCGGGTTCGACGATGCTCAGCGCGTCGCCGCAGGCCAGGCTGCCGGAGCCGAGCACATCGGCGCGCAGCCCGCCGCGACCAACCCAGTATTTGACGACTTCGGGCGCCGACAGGGCTTCGTTGGCCAGCCGCTGGCCCAGCGTGCGGCAGGGTTCGCAGGTTTCGACACCGACCAGCAGGCAGCTGCCGAGACGAAACTGGCGACCGACCAGTTGGTTCAGCCGGATGCCGCGCGTCACGACATTGCGGCGGGTCAGCGACAGGTCGTCGGGGCGTCCGGTGTGGGCGCAGAAACGCTCGATTTCCTCGGCCTCGACCAGCGTCAACTGCTGGCCAGCCCAGTCGGCCCGGGCGAAATGCCGGTCGCCGACAACGCCCTGACCGGCCAGCAACTCAAGCTGCCGGCATTCGCGCTGCGTTTCACCGCGAGCCGGGCTGAGGAAAAGGCGCTCGACGGTCATCTATGCAGGCGGGCCGGAAAAATAGCCGGCCGCCGCGGCCATCGCTTCGCCATCGGCGAGCACCGCATCGGGCGCCCCGCCCTTGCCCCACAGCGGCTCCTGCCACTGCATGCCGAGAAATTCGGCGCACAGGCGGTAGCTGTCGAGCATCGGCTGGGCCTTTTCGCGGTTGCCGCTGGTGGCGACGACCCACAGGCGCTTGCCGGCCATGCCTTCCTTGAACTCGAGGCCGGGGACGCGCAGCCAGGCGCTCCAGTGGTCGAGATAGATTTTCAGCGGCGACGGGATCGAGAACCAGTAAACGGGCGAGACGAAGACCAGGTCGGTGGCGGCCAGCGTCGCGTCGAGCATGGATTTGGCGTCGGCCATGGGCATCGGATAGGTGCCGGATGTATGGCGCAGGTCGACGAAAGGCGGCAGCTCGAGATCGGCCAGCTTGCACCAGGTTTGCTCAACGCCTGCCGGCAGACCGGCGGCGGCGCGGCGGGCCAGGGTTTCGCTGTTGCCGATATGGCCCGGCTCGCGGGTGCTGGCGTTGAGGAAGAGAAATTTCTGCATGGAAGACCCCGGATTTTGGCTAAGGTCCGAATTTTAGCCGGGCCAGTTGCGCCACGAAGCGGGCTTCGTCTTTGGCCTCCAGACAGCGCAGGTCGAGATGGAAGGCGTCGTCGCGGATGTAGCCGATGACCGGCGTCGGCAAGGCGCGGAAAGCGGCTTCCACGGTCAACAGGAATTTTCCGGCTTTTTTGAAATTGGGCCGGACGACCAGCGCCGCCGACGGCAGCCGTTCGACCGGCAAGGCGCCGCTGCCGATCTGGCTGCTGCAGGCCTCGACGCTGACCGTCGCCTGTTCGCCGATAGCGGTTTGCATGGCGGGGAGCAAGCCTTCGGCGACGGCGACGATATCGGCCAGCGGCCGGGTCAGCAGGCGCAAGGTGGGCAGGCGTTCGGCCAGGCGATCCGGGTCGCGGTACAGACGCAAAGTCGCTTCGAGCGCCGCCAGCGTCGTTTTTCCGACACGCAGGGCGCGCTTGAGCGGGTTCTTCTTGATTTTGGCGATGAGATCCTTGCGGCCGACAATCAGCCCGGCTTGCGGGCCGCCGAGCAGCTTGTCGCCGGAGAAGGTGACGATATCGGCCCCCGCTGCCAAAGCTTGCTGCGGCGTCGGCTCGGCCGGCAGGCCGTGGGCGGCGAAATCGCACAGCGTGCCGCTGCCGAGGTCGATGACGAAGGGCAAGCCTGCTGAATGGGCGATGTCGGCGATGATTTTTTCATTGACCGCCGCAGTGAAGCCGGTGACGGCGTAGTTGCTGGTGTGAATTTTCATGAGCAGCGCCGTTTTCGCGTTGATCGCTTCCTGAAAATCCTTGGCGTGCGTGCGGTTGGTCGTGCCGATTTCGTGCAGCTTGACCTGCGCCCGGCGCATCACGTCGGGGATGCGGAAAGCGCCGCCGATTTCGACCAGTTCGCCGCGCGACACGACGGCCTCCTTGCCCTGGGCAAGGGCGTTCAAGGTCAGCAGCACTGCGGCGGCATTGTTGTTGACGATGGTCGCCGCGATGTCCGGCGAGCCGCCGGCGATCAGTTCGGCCAGCAGGCCGGAGACCAGATCGTCGCGGTCGCCGCGCCCGCCGCTGGCCAGATCGTATTCCAGCGCGCAAGGCGAACGGGCGGCGTCGACCATGGCAGCGATGGCCTCTTCGGCCAGTTGGGCACGGCCGAGGTTGGTGTGGAGCACGGTGCCGGTCAGGTTGAAGACGGCGCGCAGATTGGCCCGGCCGGCCTCGTCGGCGCGACGGCGGATGGCTGACAGCAGGGCCGCTTCTTCCGGCAATGGCAGGCCATGTTTCAAGCCCTCGCGGGCGGCGGCCAGTTCGGCCCGGACGCAGCCTGTTACCAGCTGGCGGCCGTGCACTTCGATGAGTTCGGGAATTTGCCCTAAAACGCGGTCGACCGCAGGAAGGTGTCTTTTTTCGTTCATGGCTTTCACCCGGACCGGGCAGAAAGGTTGATCAAATGGCTTTAGCCGCTATACGCGCCAATTAAGAGCAAATTCGGGCCGGAGCGCTGGTAGCCGGCCTCGTCGACCAGCATGTCGAGCGCCAATGTGGCGAGGTCGTCGGCGACCGGGTCGACGCGCGGGTCTTTTTCCTGATAAACGATTTTCAGGTAGCTCTGGCAGGCGTCGCAGGTTTCGGCGCGGACGGCACCCTTGTTGCCTTCCAGTTCCTGCAACGCGACTTCCTTGTCGGTATCGCAGGCCGTGCAGGTGGCGCGCGGCACGTTCCATTCGGTGTTGCACAGGCTGCAATGCAGGTAGCGCAGGTTGTTGATGGCGGCGCCGAGGCGCACGACGCTGGCCACGGCCGGGCTGCCGCAGCAGGGGCAGACGCCGTGGGCATCGAGTTGTTGCAGCTGGCTGGCGTCGAGCTGGCTGGCCAGCTGGGTGAAGACGACCTGCAGGGCAGCGGCGACGAAGGGCAGTTCGGCCGCATCGCCGGCTTCGAGTTCGCCGCTGAGCAGCGTGTCGGCCAGCTTGTCGAGCCAGGCATCGTCGGCGGCAAGCAAGGAATCGAGCGACTTGCGGGCGCCATCCGGTGCATCCTCACCCAGATTGCGGGCGATCTGGCGCAGGACTTCACGCCAGGCGGCGGGGCGTATTGCGATATTCAACGGGGGCATGCCGTGGGTGCGCGCCTGTTCGAGGCTGGCAGCATCGGGCAACGGTAATGCCGGCAGGGTTTTCAGGGCTTGGTGCTGGGCCCGGCTCAACTGGCCGAGAAAATCCAGCCAGTCGCCGAGGCTGTGACCGATTGCCAGCGCGGCAAAGCGGTCGGCACGGTCGGCAAACAGCGTGGTGGTCACCGGCAGCAGAATGGGGGCGGCCTCTTCGGCTGGCGGATGGAAATCGATCACTTGGGGTTGCATGCAGGGTGTCTCGTCTGTTGTTTTGACCCGGATGAGGATTGCTGCGGTCAACCGGAAATTTTGCCCAAAATTGAAAAAAAGGGGGGTTGCGGAATGTTCTCCGCAGAGCCCCCTAAACGCAAGGTAAAACGGTTGCTTCGTCACTCCCGCGCTGGCGGGAGTGACGTCCTCTACTTACTTTCCGGTTACTTGGCGATACCAGCCACGATGATGCTGCTTGGCCCAGCCCCGGGTCACCGTGCCGTACCACATGGCGCGGATGGTGCCCTTGACCCAGATGGCGGCATAAACGTGCACGAAGATCAGGCCGATCATGAACGCGCCGGCGGCGGCATGCACCACGGCGCCCATGCGGACGAGGGTGATGTCGAAGCCGAACCAGGCGCGCCAGATGAACAGGCCGGAAACCGCCATGAGCAGCATGCAGATGGCCATCGCCCAGAACATCACCTTCTGGCCACCGTTGTACTTGCCCTGCTCCGGCATGTTGTGGTCGTCGCCGTCCACCATCTGCCCGACCTTGCCCAGCCATTCCTTGTCCGCCGGCGTCATCTTGTTCAGATGCTTGAAGCGGAAGAACATGGCCAGGAAGGAGACGGCCATCAGCACCCCGAGGTAGGGATGGATGATGCGGGCCCAGGTCGGCCCGCCGAACAACTGCGTCAGCGGGAAAAACGCCGGGTGGAAGAAGGCCAGGCCGGAGAGGGCGAGCAGGATGAAACTGATGCCGACCACCCAGTGATTGGCCCGTTCGGCCGGCTCGTAGCGCTTGAGGTCTTTCGGGTCACGGATCATTTTGCATCCTCCTTTTCGATCTCGTCCTCGATCTCCTTCGAGACCTCGTTCGGACCCTTGGTCACGTAATGGAACAGGCTGCCCAGGGCAACGCCGGCCATCGCCAGGGTGGCGAGCGGCTTGGCAAAGCCCTTCCACAACGAGACCAGCGGGCTGATCGACGGATTGGCCGGCAGGCCGGCGTACAGGTCAGGCTTGTCGGCGTGATGCAGCACGTACATGACGTGCGTGCCGCCCACCCCTTGCGGGTCGTACAAGCCGGCCTGCTCGTAGCCACGTTCCTTGAGGTCGGTGACGCGCTTGGCCGCGTAGTCCTTCATGTCCTCCTTCGAACCGAACTGGATCGCTCCGGTCGGACAGGCCTTGACGCAGGCCGGGGCCTGGTTGACGGCCACCCGGTCGGAACACAGCGAGCACTTGTAGGCCTTGCTGTCCTCCTTCGAGATGCGCGGGACGTCGAACGGACAACCGGTGACGCAGTAGCCGCAGCCGATGCAGTTTTCCTGATGGAAATCGACGATGCCGTTGCTGTACTGGATGATCGCGCCCGGGGCCGGACAGGCCTTGAGGCAGCCGGGGTCGGCGCAGTGCATGCAGCCGTCCTTGCGGATCAGCCACTCGAGCTTGTTGTTCTGCTCGACCTCGGTGAAACGCATCACCGTCCACGATTTCGCCGTCAGATCCATCGGGTTGTCGTAGACGCCGTGGCAGGAGCCGATTTCGTCGCGGATGTCGTTCCACTCCGAACAGGCCACCTGACACGCCTTGCAGCCGATGCAGGCCGATACGTCGATCAGCTTGGCGATTTCGATGGTTTCCCGCACTTGCGTGGAGGGCGTCGTCGTCGCGGAGCGCTGTTTGATGTCTAGCGATTGCAGTGCCATATCAGCTCTCCTTTACGCTTTCTCGATGTTGACCAGGAACGCCTTGAACTCCGGCGTCTGCACGTTGGCGTCACCCACGAACGGGGTCAGGGTGTTGGCCAGGAAGCCAGGCTTCGTCGCCCCCTTGAAACCGAAGTGGATCGGGATGCCGACGGTGTGTACCTTCTTGCCGTCCACATCCAGCGCCTTGATGCGCTTGGTCACCACCGCCACCGCCTTGATGAAGCCACGGTTGGAGCGGATCTTGATCTTCTCGCCATTGGCAATGCCCTTTTCCTTGGCCAGTTCCTCGCCGATTTCGACGAACTGTTCCGGCTGCATGATCGCGTTGATGCGACTCTGCTTGGTCCAGTAGTGGAAATGCTCGGTCAGGCGGTAGGTCGTCGCCACGTACGGGAAGTCCTTGGCCGTGCCGAACGCCTCCATGTCGCCCTTATAGACCCGGGCGGCCGGATTCGACTTGGCCTTGGGGTTCTTCGGGTGCATCGGATTGTTGTCGAGCGGGCTTTCGAACGGCTCGTAGTGCTCGGGGAACGGTCCTTCGGCCATCATGTCGCGGGCAAACAGGCGGGCCACGCCTTCCGGGTTCATGATGAACGGCATCACCATTTCTTCCGGCGCCGCGTTCGGACGCATGTCGGGGACGTCGTTGCCGGCCCAGGCCGCACCGGTCCATTTCATCACCGTCCGCTTGGCATCCCACGGCTTGCCGGACGGGTCCGCCGAAGCACGGTTGTACAGGATGCGCCGGTTAACCGGCCAGGCGAAGCCCCAGTTCAGCGTCTGGCCGAGGCCGGACGGATCGCTGTTGTCGCGCCGCGCCGAGAGGTTGCCGGCCTGCGGCCAGACACCGGAGTAGATCCAGTTGCCGCACGCCGTCGACCCGTCGTCGCGCAGGAAGCCGAAGCTCGGCAACTGCTCGCCGGCCTTGACCAGCACCTTGGTCGGATCCTTGGGATCAAGCACGTCCTTGATCGCCTTGCCGTTGATCTCGCGCAGCAGCTCTTCCGAGGACGGCTTGTAAGGCTGGTTGTAGGCCCAGGTCAGCTTCAGGATGGGATCGGCAAAGGCGCCGCCATCCTTGGCGTACATGGCTTTGAGACGCAGGAACAGGTTGGCGATGATCTCGGTGTCGTCCTTCGAATCGCCCGGAGCCTCCGCCGCCTTCCAGCGCCACTGGATGACGCGGCCGGAGTTGGTGAAGGTGCCCGAGGTTTCAGCGAACAGCGAGGTCGGCAGGCGGAAGACCTCGGTCTGGATCTTGGCCGGATCGACGTCGTTGAACTCGCCGTGCGGCTTCCAGAACTCGGAGGTATCGGTGGCCAGCGGATCGATGATGACCAGATACTTCAGCTTGGCCAGACCATCGCCGACCTTGCGCTTGTTCGGCACCGAGGCCAGCGGGTTGAAGCCCTGACAGAAGAAGCCGTTGATCTTGCCTTCGTACATCGCATTGAAGATCGACAGCGTGTCCGACGCCCCACCCAGCTTCGGCAGGTAGTCGAAAGCGAAGTCGTTCTCGGCCGTTGCCGCATCCCCCCACCAGGCCTTGCACAGGCTGGTGAACCACTTGGGGAAGTTCTGGACGAAGTTCATCTGGTTCGGCCGCAGCGCCTTCGGCGTGCGCGCTGCCAGGTAGCTCGCCCTATCCTTGTCGGCATCGGTCGGCGCCTTCAGGTAACCCGGCAGGTTCTGCGCGTAGGCGCACATGTCGGTGATGCCCTGGACGTTGGCGTGACCACGCAGCGCGCCGATGCCGCCACCGGCTTGCCCCATGTTGCCGAGCAGTTGCTGGATGATGGCCATGCAGCGGATATTCTGCGAACCGACCGAATGCTCGGTCCAGCCCAGCGCGTACAGGCTGGTCATCGTCTTGTCCGGCGCCGCGGTCGAGGCGATGTACTCGCACACTTTCAGGAAGGCATCCTTCGGCGTGCCGCAGACCTGGCTGACCACTTCCGGCGTGTAGCGGGAATAGTGTGCTTTCATCAACTGGAAGGCACAGCGCGGGTCCTGCAGGGTCTCGTCGACCTTGGCGAAGCCGTCGTCGCCCATCTGGTATTTCCAGGTGGACTTGTCGTAACTGCGTTTTTCCTCGTTGTAGCCGGTAAAGATGCCGTCCTCGAAACCAAAGCCGCCATCAATCAGGAAGGGCGCGTTGGTATAGGCCTTCACGTACTCGTGATGGATCTTGTCGTTGGACAACAGATAGTTGATGACGCCGCCGAGGAAGGCGATGTCGGTCCCGGAACGCAAGGGCGCGTAGTAATCGGCCACCGACGCGGTACGGTTGAAGCGCGGGTCGACGACCACGAGCTTGGCCTTGCGGTTCTTCTTGGCTTCGATCGCCCACTTGAAGCCGCAGGGGTGCGCTTCAGCGGGGTTGCCGCCCATGACAAAAACAACATCAGCGTTCTTGATGTCCACCCAATGGTTGGTCATCGCACCACGCCCGAAACTCGGAGCCAGACTGGCCACCGTAGGGGAGTGTCAAATGCGGGCCTGAGTGTCGAGACCGGTGATGCCGAGGGCGCGTAGCGCCTTGACCGTCAGGTAACCAGCCTCGTTCTGCGAAGCAGACGAAACCAGGAAACCGGTGCTTGGCCAGCGGTTGACGGTCAGGCCGTCGGCATTCTGGGCAACGAAGTTGGCATCGCGGTCCGCCTTCATGTGCTTGGCGATACGGTCGAAGGCTTCGTTCCAGGAAATGCGCTTCCATTCGCTGGCACCGGCCTCGCGGACTTCCGGCCACTTCAGGCGGTTGGCGCTCTGGATCATGTCGCGCAGACCGGCGCCCTTCGGGCACAGCGTGCCGCGATTGACCGGATTATCCGGGTCGCCTTCGATGTGGATGATCTCGCCCTGGGAATTCTTGGACTTGTCCCCGGTCGAGTAGATGAGTACCCCGCAGGACACCGAGCAGTACGGACAGATGTTCCGTGTCTCGGTGGCGCGGGCCAGCTTGAAGGTGCGTACTTCCGCCTGGGCTGCGGTCGGTGAGAATCCCATCAGCGCGATGGACGACCCACTGAGCCCGGCGGAGCAGACCTTGAAGAACTGCCGCCTGTTCATGTTCATTTGAGTTATTCCTCCTCATGCGACCCCATGTCGCAAGGGAGAAGCACCGCAACGAATATGCCACCATGCGTAAGTCGTTGAATGATGGAGAATGACCCTTCCACCCCCGGGCAAGAAGCGGGACATTTTGTCCCGCTCGGGCTGGCGCCGGACAAAATGTCCCACCGCCGCCGGCCCGGCGAATCCTACGGTCAACCCGAAAAAAGGGGCAAAAACGAAACCCCGGCCCGGCGCCGATCAGAAGGTGATGACCTTGTCCGCAGCCAGCGTAGCCTCGGCCAACTCGACCAATGTGCCAATGCTCACGCCCGGGATCAGCGGCAATTCGGCGATGCCGCGCGCCATCGCACAGGTCCGGCAGGAGCGAATCTGCACACCATGATTGACCAGCGTCTCGACCATCCCCTGCAAGCCGTTGGTCGCCCCATCCTGCTGGTTCGGCAAGCCAAGCACGGTGGCGTCGGACATCAGGAAGACCTTCACTTCCGGCTTGGCCTCGCTGCCGGCCAGCGCCGTAGCCAGCCGCAAACCGGACAGGCAGCGCTCGCTGCCATAGGGGGCGGCGTGGATGATGATCAGGGTTTTTTGCATGGGCATTCCTTACTGTAAAGCGTTGGCAATGAGGCGAAAGCTGTTCAGCCCCGCCTCCAGGTTTTCGATGATCTCGCCGGCCAGTTCGTCCGGCTCGGGCAGGTTGTCGAGGTCGGCCAGGCTCTTGTCCTTGAGCCAGAAAATATCCAGGCTGGTCTTGTCGCGGGCGACGATCTGCTCGTAGCTGAACTTGCGCCAGCGGCCTTCCGGATTTTCGATTTCGTGCCAATTTTCCTGTCGACCGTGGCGATTGGCCGGGTTGTAGCAGGCGACAAAATCCGCCAGATCTTCATAACGCAGCGGCTTCTTTTTCAGCGTGTGGTGAATGTTGGTGCGGTAGTCGTAGACCCAAACCTCGCGCGTCCACGCCTCCTTGCGCGCCGGCTGGTTGTCGAAGAACAGCACGTTCGCCTTGACGCCGTTGGCGTAGAAAATCCCCGTCGGCAGGCGCAGGATAGTGTGCAAATCGGTGGTTTCGAGCAACTTGCGGCGCACCGTCTCGCCCGCCCCGCCCTCGAACAGCACATTGTCCGGCACCACCACGGCAGCGCGGCCGGTACTCTTCAACAGGCTCTTGATGTGCTGCACGAAATTGAGCTGCTTGTTCGAGGTCGTCGCCCAGAAATCCTGACGGTTGTAGGTCAGCGCATCGGTTTCCTGCTCGCCTTCCTCGTTGGTGAAGCTCATGCTGCTCTTCTTGCCGAAAGGCGGATTGGCCAGCACGTAGTCAAAAGTCTGGGCAGGCGCGGCAACCAGCGCGTCGTTCGGCGAAATCGGGCTGTCGCCATCGATCTCGCCAATGTTGTGCAGGAACATGTTCATCAAGGCCAGCCGGCGAGTGCCGGCGACGATCTCGTTGCCGAAGAAGGTGTCGTGCTTGAGGAAAGCCCGCTGCTCGCGGTCCATGTCGGGATAGCTCGCCACCAGGAAATCGTAGGCGGCGAGGAAAAATCCGCCAGTACCGCAGGCCGGATCGGCAATCGTCTTGTTCGGCAACGGCCGCATGCACTCGACCATCGCCCGGATCAGCGGCCGCGGCGTGAAATACTGTCCCGCCCCCGATTTCGTATCCTCGGCATTGCGCTCCAGCAGGCCCTCGTAAATGTCGCCCTTGACGTCCGCCCCCAGCGTCACCCAACTGGTTTCATCCACCATGTCGATCAGCCTTGAGAGCTTGGCCGGGTCCTGAATCTTGTTCTGCGCCTTGGTGAAAATCTGCCCGAGCAACCCCGGCTTGTTGCCCAGCTCGCGCAGCACCGTCACGTAATGCACCTCCAGCGCCGCCCCGCGCGCGCCCTTCAGGCTGCTCCAGCCGAGACCTTCGGGAATGCCGATCTTGCGGTTATAAGGCGGCTTGCCGTACTCGTCGGCCATTTTCAGGAAGATCAGGTAAGTCAGCTGTTCGAGGTAATCGCCGTAGCTGACCCCGTCGTCGCGCAGCGTGGTACAGAAGCTCCAGACACGGGAGACGATGGATGCGGTTGCGTTCATGAATCGGGTTCTCTTTATTAGTTTCTGCTTAGCTCAAAGCAGGAGTTAAGCGCGTAAATTTATGCGCCTCGGCGCGTAAATTATCGTTTCCGATAGCTCGAATCTTTTCTAAACCCTTGTTTTTCAAGAATTCCATCTTCGCAAAGCTGTTTCGTTAATTTATACGCCTGACTCGTTGTCAGACGACAGAGCCGCATCACATCCTTGCGGGTAATGCTTCCGTTCTGGGCGATAAACCCAAGGATCAGTTGCTCCTGCTGCAAACGGTCAAATCCGGCCTGCTGGATGTATTCGGTCTGCTCCCCGAGCAAACCGTACAGATTGGGCGACAAGGTATACGTTCTGCCGCGCCCTGCCCCATGTGCTTGCAGCAACCCTGTTTCGACCAGTGCCTCAATCGTGCCGGTGATACGCGCTGGCTCTTTCTGGACAAAAGCTGCCAACTGTTCGCTGCTTGCCCGTCGCTGCTCACGCAACGCTGCCAGCACAATCAGGCTATCGACCGGTAGCTCTTTATTGCGCCGAGCCTCTTCCTCAAGAATCACCTTCAAGAACGGTTCGTCTGCCGCCGCAAGACTGAGCGACAAAACAACCGAATGGAGGCTGGACAAACTGAAATCCGGCACATGCCGTCCATAACGCAGCAAACCACGATAAATCAGATCGACCCCGCGCCCCGTCCGCTCCACCAGCCCGATACGCTTCAAGGCATCGGCCAGCGCCGGGTTGCGCGGGCGCGGCTCAGTCACCAGCAGGTTGCTCAGTGTCACCCCTTCGACGAAACCACCGGGGTTGCTGATCGTCAGCGACTCGCCGGAAAGCCGGACATGCACCGCACCGCGCAGCGCGTAATCGCGGTGCGTGATGGCATTGGCGATAGCCTCGCGGAAGGCTCGCTGATCCAGGCGCGGCACCGGCACGCGGAACAAGCCGGACTGGAATTCCCGCTCCGTATTGAGCGGCTTGAACAGGGTTTCCACCCACTCGAAGGCGCGCAGCAACGGCGCCCGGCTGAACTCGTTGAAACGCACCTCCTCGCCTTCGAGAATCTGGAAGGCAATTTCATGCGTCGGCACCAGCGCCCGTAACGACGCCTCGTTACCGATCAGCAGCAGCCCGGTCAGCGAGGGCAGATAACCAGCTGGCGAGCGCACCGTCAGCCCGAGCGCAGCATCGAGTTGCGCATCGTCCAGTTCCAGCAAGGCCCGGTCGCCGTTGAAACGCTCGATGAACTGACGCAGCCGCGCCCGCTCGATCGGATCGAGATCACTTGCCAACGCCCCGGCCAACGGCTGGGCGCTGACATCGAGCAGCCCGAAACTCGCCTGCCGGCTGGCAAATTCGTGCGGCAAATAGGGCACGCATTCCGGCTGCCCGTTGGCCTGCAAACGGCGGCGCTTCAACAAGCCGTCACTGGTCGCCACCGGCTGGCCGCACTTCGGCACCGAGATACGGGCCACGGCAATACCATCGACCTCAAGCGCCTCGACACTCACCCGCAACACCGGCTGAGTCCGATTGGCGATCAGTGCCGCCATGCCATCGAGAAAACGGTGATCCTTGTGCAAGCCGGTCACCCGGCCATCGTCCTCGACGCCAAGATAGATTTCCCCGCCCTCGCCGTTCGCCATGCACACCGCAGCCTCGATCAAATCCCGATCCGCCAGGCACTTGCGGTCGCTCTTGAATTCGCAGGTCAGGGATTCGGTGGAGGGAATCAGGCTCATGGCTGCAAACCTCGGGAAAACAAATGGAAATCCGGATGATCGGCGGTCCACGAAGATTGTGCACACAGCGTGTGCACAATCCCTGTCTCCGGCAGCCGACTCATGCCGGACTCCGGGCAGAACGGCCACGGCGGGCCGGTTGGTGGGTGCTACGCGCGGCGCGGATGCGTTCGAGCAGGACGGTGGCGGGTTCTTCGTTTTTGGCCTGTTTTACCAGTTGACCGTGGAAAGCCTTTTTCAGGATGGACTGGCGCAGCGTCTCGGCCTGTTGCAGCGCGGTGGCGAGGGTTTGGTCGAGTTGGTCGGCTTCGGAGAGTTTTGCGTCAAGCTGATCGGCAATTTCTTGTTGCTCAAGCTGGCTACAAATCGGAAAAACAAGCCGTTCAACGTCACCTACGCGCAGATGCTTCACCCCCGTCCCAACCGCAACCTTGTCGGAAATTTTCTTGAAAAACGGGTTTTGAGTAGCGCACAGCAAGTATTTCCCGGAAAGGAATTTGCCCGGCCTTAACAGCATGATGCGCTGGCCCATGCAAACCATTTTCCCTTCAGGGATTAACGCGGCTTCACCCATTGGGGCTTCGCGGGTAAACAAAATGTCGCCAGGTAGCGGTGGGCAACGGCGCGACCAATGGGCGTAGGTTTCCTGAGAAATGTAGCGGATTGAATCGTCGAAATTCAGGCGCATATCCCGAATGCTCGGCGTTCTAACGAGCGGAATCCCTGCTGATAGATACGGAGCCGTCTTGTTGTGGCAATCGACAACCGCCTCGCAAGCATCCAACAAACGAGCCCACCCCCACCCCGCCGGCAATTCAGGCAGCTCGGCGAGTTCTTCGGCGGTGAGCGGTGGCAGGGGCTTGGGGGGTTTGGGTTTGGGGCCTGCTTGGCCGGCGGTTTGCCAGTCGGCAAATTGTTGCTGGTAGCGGGCTTGGCGTTCGCGGGCGATGCGTTGTTGCAGGGCAGCGGCGGTTTCGAGCTGGTCGCAGTGGGCGGTGCGCCAGGCGGCGGTCAACTTGCCTTCGAAGGCATTTTTGAGCAGCGACTGACGATAGACCTTGAGCTGTTCGCGGGCGGTTCTCAGGCTGGCCGCGCCCTGATCGAGTTCGGAAAACAGTTCCTCGATCTTGGCGACGATGCGGTGTTGTTCGGCGGTTGGCGGAACGGAAATTTTGCAGGCGCTGAGATACGGCGTCGTTACCCGGCGCTGGCCGACCGCGCCGGACATGTTGTGCTCGGCTACGTGGCGGAAGGCCCGGCTGGAAACGAAGTAATAAACGAACTGCGGGCAGATGCCCGGATGCGCGCGCAGAACGTGAAACTCTGTCGAGCCGAAGCCAAGGCCGTTGTAGAGCGCAGGAACGACGGCCATTTTGCCGTTTTCCATGCAGGGCGTGATCTTGGCAAACAAGACATCGCCCTCGCGGAACGGCGTGTAGCCCTTTTTGACCTCACCAAATTTGCGCGTTGCAGAAACGTCGACCGCACCGTTTTCAGCCTTGACAGCAGGCATGGGCACGAACGAAACCGCCAAATCGTCAGCGATGGCTGATTTGTCGACGGTTGGATTGACCAGACAAATGTCAGATAGCTCGGCCTTTTCCCACCCCACCGGCAATTCCCCAGTTTCCATCACGCCACCAACGCCTCATTCAACTCGTCCAGCAACGGGTCCAAGCCCTCGCCGAACAGTTGCCACATTTTTCCCAGCCCGCCCTGACCGAAGGGAGGAAGCTCAAGGTCGTTACGGTCGACGTGGCAGGAGTGGGCAATGTGGTCGCGGAGCATGCGTAGCCAGTTCATCTGTTCTTCGTTGAATTTGTCGGTGCCGCCGGCGTGGTGCTGCATGATCCAGGTCTGGAAGTTTTTGCGCACGGTGTCGGCGAACGGGGTGATTTTGGCGTCCAGGCCGCAGACGCGGCGGATCAGGGCGACCAGCGCAGTCAGTTCCTGTTCCGGCGGGGCGCCATTGTAGCCTTCGAGCTGGCCGTAGGCTTGCCAGATGCGCAGCGGGGCCAACTTCGGTTTGTCGGCTTTCAACTTGTCGAGCACCTGGCGGACCAGCTTGAGCGTGACTTCGCGCCGCCGCAAGGGTTGGGCGAAGAAGATGGTCAGTGCTTCAATTTCATCCCGATTCGCGGCCAGCCAGTCGGCGAACTCGCCGGTCAGAGCTTCGGCCTGGGCGGCGCTGTCCTGGCTCCAGCCGGCGTAGGTCAGGTGGTCAAGGTTGTCGTGGTCGATGGTCTGTTCTTTTTCGCGGCGGATGGTGTCGATCAGTTCGATGAATTCGCCGTTCATCAGCGCCGCCGCCTCGCCAACCAGTTGTTGCTGGGCCTGGTCGCGCAGCGTGTCGCCGGGGTCGTTGCCGATGGGCAGGCCGGCCAGTTCGAGGGCGCGGGCTTCGATGAGGTCGCCGTCGATGGCGTTGAACAGCTTGCTGACCAGGTGGCTCAGCTCGACGCCGCCGGCCGCTTCGCGCAGGCGGCGCTGGTCGTCGGCGTCGAGCTGCTTGTTGAGGCGGGCCAGCCGGCCGGCCAGCGAGGAGACGCTGTCGGTGTCGCTGGCGCCCATCAGGATGCCCATCGCCAGGTCTTTCAGCGGTACGCCGGGCTTGGTGATCAGCGGCTGGCTGGCGGTTTTCAGCGATTTGGTGACGCCGATGGCGTCGACGATGACGTAGTGGGTCTTGGCGGTTTTGGCGCTGGGCGTGACCTTCTTGAGGTCGTCCATGTCCAGCGTGCGGGTGCCGCGGCCTTTCATCTGTTCGAAGTAGTTGCGGCTTTTGACGTCGCGCATGAAGAGCAGGCATTCGCGGCGATGCGCGGGTGGTATTCGTTGCGGAACTGGGCGAGGATGGATTTGGGGTCTTCGCCTTGCTGCACGCTGCCGTCGGCCAGCTTTTTGTCCTGCCCGGCGCGGTAGGTGACTTTCTTGCAGAAGGCGTTGCCTTCGCCGAATTCTTCGCGCACGGTCTGGATGATGTCGTCGGCGTGGCTGTCGGTCTTGGCGAAAATCAGGGTCTTCGGCACTTCTTCGCGGCCGGGGAAGATGGCCGGCAGGTTGTCGCGGAAGGCGCGGATGACGGTGCGGATCTGGTCCGGGTTGACGATGTCGCGGTCGAGCTGGGTGGCGGTGTAGGCGGCGTCTTCGTCCTGCTGTTCCCAGCGCTTCTTGCGGGTCAGGCGCTCGCGCTTTTCGACCTGCTGTTCGGCGGCGATGACGGCGCCTTGCTGGGTGATGCGGGTGTCGATCAGGTAGATCTCGTTGCCGACGTTCACCCCGTCGGCGACGGCTTTTTCATGGCTGTAGTCGCTGACGACGTTTTTCTTGAAGAAGCCGTAGGTGCGGTTGTCGGGCGTGGCGGTGAGGCCGATCAGGCTGGCGTCGAAGTAGTCGAGCACCTGCTGCCAGAGGTTGTAGATGCTGCGGTGGCATTCGTCGATGAAGATGAAGTCGAAGAATTCGGGCGGGATTTTGGGGTTGTAGGCGACGGGGGCCGGGGCTTTGGGTTGGGTCAGTTCGGCCGGGTTGATTTCTTCGGCGGCTTCGTCGAGTTCCTTGCCTTGCAGCAGGGAGTAGAGGCGCTGGATGGTGGAGATGCAGACGTCGGCGCCCTTGTCGACGAAGCTGTTCTTGAGCCGCTGGACGCTGTAAAGCTCGGTGAATTTGCGGTTATCGTCGATGGGCACGTAGGCCATCATTTCTTGCTCGGCCTGCTCGCCGAGGTTCTTGGTATCGACCAGGAACAGCACGCGTTTGGCGTCGGCGTGCTTGAGCAGGCGGTAAATGCTGGTGATGGCGGTGTAGGTCTTGCCGGCGCCGGTGGCCATCTGGATGAGCGCGCGCGGCCGGGCTTCGCGGAAGGATTGTTCGAGCTTGGTGATCGCCGTTTCCTGGCAGTCGCGCAGGCGGAGTTCTTTTGCGGGCTGGTGCTCGGGGTTGAGCGGCGGCAGTTCGGCGAGGCGGGCGCGCAGGCTATCGCCTTCATTCAGCCAGTCGCGCAGGGTTTCCGGGCGGTGAAAGCTGAAGATTTCGCGCGAACGCGGCTTGGGGTCGCGGGCATCGGTAAAGCGTGTGACGATGCCGGTAGCTTCGTAGAGGAAGGGCAGCGGCTCCTTGTTATTGACCCACTTGAGCTTGGCGGCGGCGTAGCCTTCGGTCTGGGTTTCGTGCACGGTCAGGTGCTGACCTTCTTCCGGGCGCTTGGCCTCGATGACGCCGACGGCTTTCTTGTCGACGAAGAGCACGTAGTCGGCGGGGCCGGCGTCGGTCTGCCATTCGCGCACGGCGACACCGATTGCGGCGCCGAAATTGACCTTGTTCTTGGCCTGCACCACCCAGCCCGCAGCACGTAATTGGGCATCAACGCGGTCGCGGGCTTGTTGCTCGGGGTTCTGGTTTTCGCTCATGGGCGGCGGGGCGCTATCGGCAATCCGGCGATGATAGCGGAAGGCATGGCCAGCCGGGATGCCGAATGGATGGCTTGCTACGGTCAACCGGAAATTTTGGCCAAAAATGAAATCTTTTGACCGGTTCAGCGCATGGCCCGACGCAGCCACGCACTGGCCTGATCGACGGCAATCGATAGCAGCAGCATGACGATGATCACCGTCGATGCCTGGGCGTGGTGGAACAGCGAGAGTTCGAAATAAAGCAGCTGGCCCAGCCCGCCGGCGCCGACGAAGCCGAGGATGGCGGCCATGCGGATGTTCATTTCCCAGCGGTAGAGCGTGTAGGCGATGAGCTGCGGGGCGGCGCCGGGCAAGGTGCCGTAGAGGAAGGCGAAGCCGCCCGGCGCGCCGGCCAGACGCAGCGCCTGGCCGGGGGCCGGCGGGGCGTTGGCCAGGGCTTCGGCGTAGAGGCGGCCGAGGACGCCGGCGGTGTGCAGGGCCAGGGCCAGCGCCCCGGCGAAGGGGCCAAGGCCGACGGCGAGCGCGGTGATCGTTGCCCAGACCAGTTCGGGCACCGAGCGCAGGGTGTTGAGCAGGAAGCTGAACGGCGCCCGCCATTTGGGCAGAGCGAGCAGCAGGCCGGCGACGGCGGCAAGCAAGGTGCCGACGACCGAAATGGCCAGCGTTTCCCAGACGCCCTTGCCGACTCTGGCCAACCACTCGGCCGACAGGTCGGGCGGGAAGAAACCGGCGACGAATTCGCCGATGCTAGTGGCGGCTTCCACGGTCAACAGGGATTTCAGGCCGATTTCCAGATAATTGAAACTGGCGACGATGCCGACCACGAGCGCCAGCCCGAGCCCGCCGCTGCGCCAGCCGAAGGGCGAGGCGCGATGGGCCGGCGGCGTGTCGAGCGCCCGGCGCAGCCAGCCCGAGAAGCCGTCGGCAGCAAAGACGAGAACCATGAAGGCGAGCAGGATGGTCGCCGCTTCGCCGCCGTTGAGCATTTTCATGGCCTGATCCATGAGCTGGCCGAGGCCGCCGGCACCGACGAAGCCCATGACCACCGAGGCACGGATGGCGCATTCCCAGCGATAAACCGTGTACGAGGCCAGCTCCTTCGAGGCCTGCGGCAACAGCCCGTAGAGGATGGCCAGCGGCCGGCCGGCGCCGTTGTGGCGCAGCGCCCGGGCCGGCGCGGCATCGACCGATTCGAGGATTTCGGCATAGACCTTGGCCAGCATGCCGCCGTAAGTCAGGCCCAGCGCCAGCACGCCAGCGGCCGGGCCGAGGCCGAAGACGCGGACGAAAACGAGGGCCCAGACCAGCTCGGGAATGCCGCGCAGGATGGTCAGCAGGCTGCGCGTGACGGGGTTCAGCGTCGCCTTTTCGCGCCCGGCGCCGGTGGCGAGATAAGCCATCGGCACGGCGATCAGGAAAGCCAGCGCCATACCGGCCGTGGCGATGGCCAGGGTTTCGAGCGTCGCCTTGGCGAGGTAGCCCATGAATTCGGCACCGGTTTCCGGCGGCAGGAAGCCGGCCAGGAAGTAGCCGATGACTTTGAGGTTGCCCGGGTCGAACAGCACGCCGGGCTTGACCTCGGCGGCCTGGAACAGCGGCCAGAGGATGACCAGCGTGGCCAGGGCACCGATCAGGCGCGAGCGGGCGGCGGGGTCGCGCTCAGCTGGATTCAACAGCATGCGGCGCGGGTCGCTGCGTCGTTGGCGGCGGCTGGTGGCAGAAAGTGCGGCTCGTGCGCCTGCACCGGCAGTTCGTCGCCTTCGCTGGCGTACAGCTCGTGCAGCAAGGGCACGCCAACCTCGCCGGCCGGCAGATCGAAAGCGATCTGCCCCGCTCTGACGCCGACGATGCGCGAGAAATTGCCGAGGGCCAGGTCGACGGCGTGCAGGCTGGCGACCAGCGTTGCGCCGCGCGCTTCGGCCTCGGCGACGAGCAGGCGGATGGTGGCCAGCGCCAGCGTCGGGTCGAGGGCGGAAACCGGTTCGTCGGCGAGGATCAGTTCGGGCTGCTGGTAGAGCACGCGGGCGATGCCGACGCGCTGCAACTGGCCGCCGGAGAGCTGGTCGCAACGGGCGAACAGCTTGTCGGCGAGGTCGACGCGGTCGAGCGCGGTGCGGGCGCCGGGGATGTCGAGCGGGTAGAGCAGCGAAGCCAGCGACTTCCAGGCCGGCCATTGGCCGAGCTTGCCGGCCAAAACCGCCGTCACGACTCGCTGCCGGCCGGGAATCGGCGGCGCTTGGTGGACGGTGCCGATGCGCGAACGCAGTTTGGCGAGTGCTACGGTCAACCGGAAATTTTGGCCAAAATCCAAAACCTCGGCCGTGCCGGCCGTCGGCGCCAGCGCCGTACCGAGCACGGAAAGCAGCGAGGTCTTGCCGGCACCCGAGGGGCCGATCAGGGCGATGCGCTCGCCCTTTTCCGCCTTGAGCGTGATGTCCTTGAGCGCGGCAAAACCGTTGGCGTGGGTCAGCCCCACGCCGTTCAGGCGAAAACTCACTTCAACAAGCCGGCGGCGTGGGCTGCCTTCTCGATGCCGTCGTAGTTCTCCTTCTTGGTCGGGATGAACTTGGCGGCGCGTTGCAGGGCGAGGATTTCCTTGTGTTCCGGGTTGGCCGGGTCAAGCTTCAAGAAGGCGTCGGTCAGTTTCTTGACGACGACCGGATCGAGATCGCCGCGCACCGTCCAGTTGTAGTCGAAATACGGCGGCGTCGTCGAGAAGACATGCACCTTGCTGGTGTCGACCTTCCCGGCTTGAACCAGCTTGTCCCAGACCGAGGCGTTGAGGACGCCGGCTTCGGCCTTGCCGGCCGCAACGAAGGCGACGGTGGCGTCATGGGCGCCGGAATAGGCGACGTTCTTGAAATCCTTTTCCGGATTGAGGCCGGCTTGCTGCAGGTAGAAGCGCGGCATCAGGCTGCCCGAGGTGGACGACGGCGAACCGAAAGCGAAGGTCTTGCCCTTGAGGTCGGCCAGCGCCTTGATGCTCGGGTCGGCGGTGATGAATTTGGAGGTGAACTTGGCATCCTCCTCGCGCTGGGCGATGGGAATGGCCGTGCCGTTGGTGCGGATCTTGGCCTGCACGAAGGTGAAGCCGCCGAGCCAGGCGAGGTCGATCTTTTTGGTGGCCAGCGATTCCACGACGGCGGCGTAATCGGTCACCGGTGTGAACACGACCTTCATGCCGGTCTGCGCTTCGAGGTATTTGCCGAGCGGGGCAAACTTGCGTTGCAGCTCGGTCGGCGCTTCGTCGGGGATGGCCGAAACGCGCAGGATGGCGTCGGCGGCAAAGGCCGGGAGGGCAGTAATGGCAGCGCAGGCAACCGCGCCCTTGAGCGCCATGCGGCGCAGGGTGGAAAATTTCATTTTGTACTCCGTTTTGTCCAGCAACCGCCGCCGTGCGGATGTCACGGCAGCTTACAAGGCACCGGGGTGCCACCTCTTCGATGCGGTACACAGACCGCGCGCCGGCATTATAGCCGGCGCTTTGTTGCAGCAATTTCGATGCCTGCCACGGTCAACCGGAAAAAACGACCAAAATCGAAATGGCCGGCCCGGCGTTGCGACATTTCGGCGCAGCGGGCAGACAAAATGACCCGCCCCCAGCCCGGCGAGGCATGCGAAAATCAGCCGAAAATCACCAAAATAACGATCATGGACGAGACAAATCCAAGCAAACACGATGCCCCGTGGCAGCAATACTCGGTGCTCATCGTCGACGACGAGCCGGGCATGCAGAGTTTCATGCAACGGGCGCTCAGCTCGCGCTGCGGCGTCGCCGATTGCGCCGGCAGCATCGAACAGGCGCGGCCGATGGTCAGCCGCAGCCACTACGACCTGATCGTCCTCGACATCGCCCTGCCCGGCGTTTCCGGCATCGACTGGCTGCACGAACTGCGC
>PHCH01000033.1:29597-33571 GCA_002840785.1 Betaproteobacteria bacterium HGW-Betaproteobacteria-4
CGACATCGCCCTGCCCGGCGTTTCCGGCATCGACTGGCTGCACGAACTGCGCCACGAGGGCTATGCCGGCGACGTCGTGCTGATGACCGCCTACGCCGATCTCGACACCGCCATCGATGCCCTGCGCGCCGGCGCCGCCGACTTCCTGCTCAAGCCCTTCTCGCTGGCCCAGGTCCTCAATGCCATCCAGCGCTGTTTCGAACGTTCCAGCCTGGCCCGTGAAAACTTCGTGCTGCGCCGCGAAGTGAGCACTAACTCGGCCGACATCGAAGGCGTCATCGGCCAGTCGGATGCCATGTTCAAGGTCTGCGAGCGCCTCAAGCGCATCGCCCCGACGCCGGCCACCGTCCTGCTCTGCGGCGAATCCGGCACGGGCAAGGAGGTCGCCGCCCGCGCCCTGCACCGCATGAGCCCGCGCGCCAACGGCCCCTTCGTGCCGGTCAATTGCGCGGCGATTTCGGCCGAACTCATCGAGTCGGAGCTGTTCGGCCACGTCAAGGGCGCCTACACCGGCGCCGCGCAAAGCCGCGAAGGCCTGTTCTATTACGCCCGCGGCGGCACGCTGTTTCTCGACGAAATCTCCGAACTGCCGCTCGCCGCCCAGGCCAAACTGCTCCGCGCGCTTGAGGAAAGACGCATCCGGCCGGTCGGCTCGGAACAGGAAATCGCCGTCGACGTGCGTGTCATCGCCGCCACCAACCGCGACCTCAAAGCCGAAGTCGCCGCCCAGCGTTTCCGGCCCGATCTCTACTACCGGCTGCAGGTGCTTGAAGTCACGCTGCCGCCGTTGCGCGACCGGCCGGAGGACATCCCGCTGCTGGTCGACCATTTCATGACCCTGCTCACACCCAACCTCGGCGTCCCGCCGCTCAGCCTCGACCCGCGCACCCTGGCCCGGATGGCCGATTACGACTGGCCGGGCAATGTGCGCGAACTGCGCAATCTGGTCGAACGCTCGCTGATCCTCGGCTGGTTCGATATCGGCAGCGAGCCGGAAGTCGGCGTCGCGGCCATTTCCGGCCATGCCGAGACCCTCGAAGCCGTCGAAAAACGCCACATTCTCGCCGTACTCGCGGCCAGCGACGGCAACAAATCCGAAGCCAGCCGCCGGCTCGGCATTTCGCGCAAGACCATGGACCGCAAGTGCCAGGCCTGGGGCATGTGACTTCCCCGGAGAGCCCTTCGAGCCAGCGCTCGATCCGCACCCGCCTGCTGCTCCTGGCGCTCATTCCGCTCGGCGTCGTGCTGCCCTTGACGATGGCCGCGCTGGCCTACTGGGGCGGCAATTATCTCGACCGCCTGCTGGCCACCAAGATCCAGTCCGATCTCGCCGTCGCCCACGGCTATTTCGAACGGGTGAGCGATGGCGTTGGCCGCTCGGTGGCCAGCCTGGCCGCTTCCGAACGCCTGGCCAGCACGCTGCGCAAGGCGCACGGCCGGCCGGAACAGGCCGTGGCCGACCTGCTCGACTCGACGCAACTGGAACACAAACTCGATTTTTTGCAGTTTTTCGACGTCGACCGTGCCCGCAAGGAAGTCCCCGTCGGCCAGGGCGCCGACGATCCCCGCCCGTGGTCGGTGATCGCCGCCGCCCTGGCCGGAACGGCGACCACCGAAACCGAAGTGTTCTCGGCCCCGCAGTTGTTCACCATCAGCCCCGAGCTGGCCACGCGCGCCCGCACCCCCATCGTCGATACGCCCAACGCCCGCCCCGACCGGCGCGAAGCCGAAGTGCGCGGCCTGGTCATCCATTCCGCCGCGCCCGTCCGCGATGGCGCCGGCAAGCTCATCGGCGTGCTGACCGGCGGCGTGCTGCTCAACAAGAATCTCGATTTCATCGACACCCTCAACGCCATCGTCTACCCGGCCGGCGCCCTGCCCTTCGGCAGCGCCGGCACGGCGACGCTGTTCCTCGGCGACGTCCGCGTCGCCACCAACGTCCGGCTGTTCGGCGACACCCGGGCCATCGGCACCCGCGTCTCGCAGGCCGTCTACGACACCGTGCTCGGCGCCGGCCAGACCTGGCTCGACCGCGCCTTCGTCGTCAGCGACTGGTACGTTTCGGCCTACGAGCCGCTGCTCAACGGCCGCCGGCAACGCATCGGCATGCTCTACGTCGGCTTCCTCGAAGGCCCCTTCAGCGAAGCCCGGCGCCAGGCTTTTGCCGCGGTCATCGCGCTGTTCGGGCTGGCCATGGTGATCGCCGGCGTCTTCGCCGTGCTCTGGGCGCGCCGCGTTTTCAAGCCCATCGAGCGCATGCACGCGACCATGCACGCCATCGAAAACGGCCATGTCGAAGCCCGCGTCGGCACGGTGACCAGCCAGGACGAACTGGGCATCGTCGCCGCCCATTTCGACCGCATGCTCGACCGCCTGCAGGCCCAGGCCACCTCGCTCAAACGCTGGGGCGAATCGCTCGACGCCAAGGTGGCCGAACGCACGGCGGCGCTGGAACAGGCGGTGACCGATCTCAAGGCCGCCCAGTCGCAACTGGTCATGAACGAAAAGCTCGCCGCCATCGGCCAGCTCACCGCCGGCATCGCCCACGAAATCAACAACCCGATTGCCGTCATCCAGGGCAACCTCGACGTCCTGCGCGACCTGCTCGGCCCGCAGGCCGAACCGGTCGCCCCCGAAATCAAGCTGATCCACGAACAGGTCCAGCGCATCCGGCTGATCGTCGCCAAGCTCCTGCAATTCGCCCGGCCGCAGGATTACGTCGGCTATCTTGAACCGACCAACCCGGCCCAGCTCATTCAGGACAGCCTGCTCCTCGTCCGCCACCTGCTGAAGACCGGCAACATCGCCATCGAGCAACAGATCGACTCGGCCCGCCAGATCATCTGCAACAAGAACGAGCTGCAACAAGTCGTCATCAACCTGCTGGTCAACGCCATCCAGGCCATGCCCGACGGCGGCGTCCTGAAAATCGCCGTCGACGACTGGGACGAGGCCGACATGCCGGTCGGCATCCAGCTCTACGTCGAAGACTCCGGCCCCGGCATCAGCCAGGCCGATCTCGAACACCTGTTCGAACCCTTCTTCACCGCCAAGAAACCCGGCGGCAACGGCCTCGGCCTGTGGGTCAGCAAGAACCTCGTCGAACGCTACGGCGGCCACCTCACAGCCACCAGCGCCCCCGCCGCCGGCGCCCGCTTCACCGTCTGGCTACGCTGCGAACCGCTCGGCTGATTGCTACGGTCAACCGGTAAAAAAGCCCAAAATTGAAAAGACCGAAACCCCACCCGGCCCTCCCCTTGTCAGGGGAGGAGCACCCCAAATCGCGCGAGATCAAGCTCCCTCCCCTGACAAGGGGAGGGCCGGGGAGGGGTTGGGTTTAGCCACTGAACTCCCTCCCGCCCCCCGCTGTCCCAAGACTCAGCAACCATCAGCCCGAGAGCGAACCCATGACCGCCCCCACCACCTACACGCCGCCCAAGATCTGGACCTGGGACAAAGCCAACGGCGGCCGTTTCGCCAACATCAACCGGCCGATTGCCGGGCCGACCCACGAGCGCGAACTGCCACGCGGCAAACACCCGCTGCAGCTCTATTCGCTGGCCACGCCCAACGGCGTCAAGGTCACGCTCATGCTCGAAGAATTGCTCGCCCTTGGCCATACCGGCGCCGAATACGACGCCTGGCTGATCCGCATCAGCGAAGGCGACCAGTTCGGCAGCGGTTTCGTCGACGTGAATCCCAATTCCAAGATCCCCGCCCTGCTCGACTGCAGCGGCTCCGAACCGGTCCGGGTCTTCGAATCCGGATCGATCCTGCTCTACCTGGCCGAAAAATTCGGCGCCTTTGTCCCGACCGACCCGGCCCGCCGCGCCGAATGCCTGTCCTGGCTGTTCTGGCAGATGGGCAGCGGCCCTTTCCTCGGCGGCGGCTTCGGCCATTTCTACGCCTACGCGCCGAGCAAAATCGAATACGCCATCGACCGCTTCGCCATGGAAGTCAAACGCCAGATGGAC
>PHCH01000153.1 GCA_002840785.1 Betaproteobacteria bacterium HGW-Betaproteobacteria-4
ATCGTCGACAGCTGAAGCAGCTTGATCGACTGCTGCAGCTGAGGGGTCAGCGCCAGATGTTGGGAAAGTTTTAGCTGGAGTGCCGGCTTCATCGGTTGGAGTTGGTTTCTATCTATCGGTCAGAGCTTGAAGTGCTCGCCGAGATAAACCTTTCTTACGCTTTCATTATCAACGATTTCGTCCGGACGTCCAGCCGCCAGAACATTTCCGGCGTTGATAATGTAAGCATGGTCGCAAATTCCCAGCGTCTCACGGACGTTGTGGTCGGTAATCAGGACGCCGATTCCGCGCTCCTTGAGGAAGCGGATGATTTTCTGGATTTCGAGCACGGCGATCGGATCGACACCGGCAAACGGCTCATCGAGCAGAATGAACCGTGGATTGGTAGCCAGGGCACGGGCGATTTCGACCCGACGCCGCTCGCCACCGGAGAGGGCCGCTGCATTGACATGGCGAACATGGCTGACGTGCAGTTCGGCCAACAAGCCCTCGAGGCGATCATTGAGTTCGGCGGCCGGCAAATTGAGCAGTTCGAGGATCGCCCTGATGTTTTCCTCCACATTGAGCTTGCGGAACACCGAGGCTTCCTGCGGCAGGTAGGAAAGGCCCAGCCTCGCCCGGCTGTGCATCGGCAGATGGGTCAGACGGCTATCGTCGATATAGACCTCGCCGCCATCGGCGGCGACCAGCCCGACGATCATGTAGAAGCAGGTCGTCTTGCCGGCACCATTCGGGCCGAGCAGGCCGACGACCTCACCTGATTTGACCTCGAAGGAGACATCCTCGACGACAGTGCGTGCCTTGTAACGCTTCTTGAGATTCAGGGCCGAGAGCTTGGCCGCCGGCATGGTCATTCGTCTACTCCCTGCATGGCCCGCCGAATGGCGTCGCCGGAAAAGCCGCGATATTGCAGGAAACGGATCTGTTTGGCACGTTCTTCGGCTGATTCCGGCGGTCGACCGAACTTTTTGCCCCAAATTGCCCGGCAACGCTCGGTCTCGTTTCCGGCTTCGGGCAGGGCACAGGCAATGTCTTCATCGCCAACGCCCTTTTGCCGCAGTTCCTGCTTCAAACGGGCATTGCCGTATCGGCCGGCCCGCGCCACGACGCGCTGGGTGGCGTAGCGCTGATCGGAAAGCAGGCGCTCACTTTGCAGTGTGTCGAGCACGCTTTCCAATTCCTCGGCCGAGTCGGCATGCGGTGCGAGCTTGGCCAGCAGCTCGGCCCGGCAGTAATCACGCCGGGTGAGCAATTGGAGGGCTCGCACGCGCAGTTCAGGCATCCGGCTTGGCCGCCTTGACCGGCTTGATGACGTTGGTACTGGCAGCCTCGCGGATCCCTGCCTCGATTTCCTGGGCGATTTCCGGATGCGCCTTCAGGAATTCCCGGGAGTTGTCCTTGCCCTGGCCGATCTTTTCGCCCTTGTAGGAGTACCAGGCACCGGATTTTTCGACCAGCTTGTGGGCCACACCCATTTCGACAACTTCGCCCTGACGGGAAATGCCTTCACCGTAGAGGATGTCGAAGATGGCTTCGCGGAAGGGCGGGGCGACCTTGTTCTTGACGACCTTGACCTTGGTTTCGCTGCCGATGACTTCGTCGCCCTTCTTGATCGCGCCGATGCGGCGGATGTCGAGGCGGACCGAAGCGTAAAACTTGAGGGCGTTGCCGCCGGTCGTCGTTTCCGGCGAACCGAACATGACGCCGATTTTCATGCGGATCTGGTTGATGAAGATGACCAGGGTGTTGGTCTTCTTGATGTTGGCGGTCAGCTTGCGCAGGGCCTGGCTCATCAGGCGGGCGTGCAGGCCGACCATCTGGTCGCCCATTTCGCCTTCGATTTCGGCACGCGGGGTAAGGGCGGCGACCGAGTCGATAACGATGATGTCGACGCCGCCGGAACGAACCAGCATGTCGGCGATTTCAAGGGCCTGTTCGCCGGTATCGGGCTGCGAAATCAGCAGGTCGCCGACATTCACGCCGAGCTTCTGGGCATATTGCGGGTCGAGCGCGTGTTCGGCGTCGATGAAGGCGGCAACACCGCCAAGTTTTTGCATTTCGGCGACGACCTGCAGACAGAGCGTGGTCTTGCCGGAAGATTCCGGACCGTAGATTTCAACGACGCGACCACGCGGCAGACCACCGACGCCGAGCGCGATGTCCAGACCGAGCGAGCCGGTAGACACGACCTGAATACCTTCGTCGATTTCGGCGTCGCCCATCTTCATGATGGAGCCTTTGCCAAACTGCTTTTCGATCTGTTGCAGCGCTGCGGCGAGCGCCTTTGCCTTGTTGTTTTCAGATATGCATTCGTCAGACGTCAATTTCAGTGATCCTGCGGAAGGAGCAGGGTATATTCCCAGCCCGTTCTGCCCTAACATTTATACTGTGTATAAATACAGTACATTTACCATGACAGCTTGGCAAGAAAATTCTGCATTCAAATCAAGGCTCGGCAAACTGCTGCTGGGCGCTGCGCTGGTTGCCCTGACTGGCTACGGCTGGGCAAAGCCGGCAGCGTGGTACTGGTGGGCGAGCCGGGCTACCGATCACCGCGTCTGTGCTCAAACCTCTCCCGGCGGCGGCTGGTTTCGCGAATCGATTGCATTCAAGGACAGCGCCTGCAGCATTCGGGTCAAGTCATTTTGACCGCTTACAACCCGCCGCCCGATAACGGCCTGCCGGTCATTTTTGCCGATGATTCGATCGTCGTCGTGGACAAGCCGGCCGGGTTGCTCTCGGTGCCCGGGCGCGGTGCAGGCATGGACGACTGCCTGACGGCGCGCGTGCAGGCCAGGTTTCCGGATGCGCTCACGGTGCATCGGCTGGACATGTCGACTTCCGGCCTGCTGGTTCTGGCAAGGGGTGCCGAGATGCACCGGCGGCTGTCGCGTTTTTTCCGCGAGCGTCAGATCGACAAGCGTTACCTCGCCGTCGTTCATGGGCTGATGGCTGACGATAGCGGCGAGATTGAGTTGCCGCTCATCTGCGACTGGCCGAACCGGCCGCGGCAGAAGGTGGATTTCGAGATCGGCAAGCCGTCGCTGACCCGCTTTCGCGTTGTCAGCCGCGACCCCGCGGCCAACACGACGCGGGTCGAACTCGAGCCGGTGACCGGCCGCTCGCACCAGTTGCGCGTCCATATGGCGTCGCTCGGCCATCCGATTCTCGGTGACGACCTCTATGGCGGCGAGGCAACTGCGCTGGCGGATCGACTGTTGCTGCACGCGATGGATTTAGGCCTTTTTCACCCGTTGACCGTAGCAGCCATCCAATTTCATTCCGACGCCCCGTTTTGACGCTGCGAAAACGCGCAAGGACCTTATAATTTTCGCGTTTTGAACCTTTTTCCCGGTTGACCGTAGGATCATGCTGATCTGGTTCGTCGTTCTCTACCTGATGGTTTCCATCGGCATCGGCCTGTTTGCCGCGACCCGCGTCCATAGCGCCAAGGATTTCGCCGTGGCCGGCCGCCATCTGCCGCTGCCCGTGGTCACCGCCACCGTCTTCGCCACCTGGTTTGGGGCCGAAGCGGTGTTCGGTGTTTCCGCCACCTTCGTCAAGGATGGCCTGACCGGCGTTGTTGCCGACCCCTTCGGCTCGTCGATGTGCCTGATTATCGCCGGCGTGTTTTTCTCGCGGAAGCTCTACAAGCTCAACATCCTGACCCTCGGCGACTATTTCCGCCTGCGCTACAACCGCACGGTCGAGGTGCTGACCACGCTGTGCATCGTTGCCTCCTACCTCGGCTGGGTATCGGCCCAGATCAAGGCGCTCGGGCTGGTCTTCAACGTCGTCACCGCCGGCTATGTCAGCCAGACGGCGGGCATGATCCTCGGCGCCGCCATCGTCCTGACCTACACCACTTTCGGCGGCATGCTCTCGGTGGCCATCCTCGATTTCGTCCAGATGGGCGTCATCATGGGCGGCATGCTGTACATCGGCTACGTCGTTTCCGGGTTGACCGGCGGCGTCGAATTGGTCGTCAACCACGCCGCGGCGGCCGGCAAACTCGACTTCTTCCCGCCGCCCGACCCCTGGCTATGGCTGACCTTCCTCGGCGCCTGGATCACCATGATGCTCGGCTCGATCCCGCAGCAGGACGTCTTCCAGCGCATCACCTCGGCCAAGAGCCAGCGCATTGCGCTGTGGGGCTCGATTCTCGGCGCCACGATCTATTTCTGCTTCACCTTCGTGCCGATGTTCATCGCCTACTCGGCGACGCTGATCGATCCCGAGCTGTTCAACGGTCTCATGGAAACCGACTCGCAAGTCGGCCATCATGAGCTGCTCGTCGGCCACGCTGCTCGCCCCTTCCGTCGCCTTCTCGGAAAACATCGTGCGCGGCTTCTACCCGCACATGGGCGACCACCAGTTTCTGAAAGTGATGCGCGCTTCCATCGTGGTTTTTGCCGGCATCGTCCTCGGCTTCGCGCTGTATTCCAACGCCAGCATCTTCAAGATGGTCGAAAACGCCTACAAGATCACGCTGGCCGGCGCCTTCGTGCCGCTCTTCTTCGGTGCCTTCTGGAAAAAGGCGACAACACAGGGCGCGCAGGCCGCCATTTTCGGCGGCCTGTCGGCGTGGATCCTGATCGAAGTGCTGGTCAGCCTCAGCGGCGAACCCTCCGGCACGCCGGAATACGCCTACGCCCTGGTCGGCATCGGCCAGGCCGTGCCACCGCAGCTGATCGGGCTGGCCGTCAGCCTGCTTGGCATGATTGCCGGCTCGCTACTGCCCCAATGGGTCGGCCATCGGCGGCCGCAGGAAGACATCCACGAAGCCCTGCACCATCGGGCCGCGGCGGAAACCCACCACGCGCCGGAACATCCGCATCACCACTGAGCCAGGTCGCCCTGATTTTCCTGACAGTGTGACAAGGTGCCGACCAAAGCCGTCGGACACCGTCATCATTGTTACGACACATAAGGGCTGACGGGCTGGCCAATCGCCCCTAAAATCAGGTCATGCCCCATCCCGGCCGTGGCCCCATCCTGCTTTCCCGCTACCTCGCCCTCGCCTGGGCCGGGCTGGTCGTCTATGCCAGCCTGCATCCGTTTGCCGGCTGGCGCGACACCGGCGTCTCGCCGATTGCCTTCCTCGAAGGCGGCTGGCCGCGCTACTGGACGGTCTTCGATCTGGTCGCCAATGTCGCGGTCTACCTGCCTCTGGGCTTCTTTCTGACGCTGGCGCTGAGCAGTCTGCCCTGGCGCTTCTCCGCTCCGATCCTCGCCGTGCTGCTCACCGGGGGCGTCAGTTTTGGCCTGGAAACCGCGCAGACCTGGCTACCGTCGCGCGTGCCCTCCAATCTCGACCTGGTCTGCAACACGCTGGGCGGGCTGTTCGGCGCGCTCTGGGCGCAACATGTCGGGCCGCGCGTCTTCGCCCGGCTGGCCGCGCTGGAACACCGGCTGATCGCCCCCATCCCGCACGCCGAACTTGGCCTGACGCTGCTCGGATTGTGGCTGCTCGTACCGCTCTCGCCGGAAACCCTGCTCTTCGGGGCTGGCGATTTGCGGCAAATTTTCGGGTTGACCGGTGCACTCCCGTTCGCCGCCGAGAGTTTCGTCATGATCGAGGCCACCATCACGGCCTTCAATGTCGTGGCGGTCGGCCTCATCGTCCGCATGCTGTGCGCCCGGCTGCTTTTCGCCTATCTCATCGTGCCGCTCTTTCTGCTCCTCAGCCTGGTCGTCGCCACGCTCGCCGCTGCCGTTCTGGTCAGCCCGGCCGATGCGCTGGCCTGGCTGACGCCGGGAGCCCGGCTCGGACTGATTTTCGGCGCCGCCATCCTCGCCGTGACCATTGCCCTGCCGGCAACGCCGCGCCTGATCATCACCGCGCTGACGCTGATGGCGGGTACAGTGCTGGTTAACATGGCCCCGCCCAACCCGTATTCAGATGCCGCGCTGGCCGTCTGGCGACAGGGGCACTTTCTCAATTTCAATGGTCTGACGCGACTGGTTGCAACGTTATGGCCCTTCCTGACAGTCCCCTTCCTCCTGCTGACGACGCGCCGGAACTAGCCTGGCACGCCCATTCGGCTGACTCGGCCGCCCGCCGGCTGGGTGTCGATCACGCCACCGGCCTGGGTGACGACGAAGCAGCCACGCGCCTCGCCCGTCACGGCCCCAACCAACTGACCGAACGCCCCGGCAAACCGGCCTGGCGACGTTTCGCCGCCCAGCTCGGACAGCCCCTCGTCATTGTCCTGATCGGCGCCGGGATGGTTACCGGCGCCCTCGGTGAAGTGGTCGACAGCAGCGTCATTTTTGGTGTCGTGATCGTCAACGCCATCATCGGCTACTGGCAGGAGGCCAAGGCCGAAGGGGCGCTGGCGGCGCTGGCGCGCAGCGTGGCGACGCCGGTCACCGTGCGCCGCGGCGGCCATCGCAAGCAGCTCGATGCAGCGCAACTGGTGCCCGGCGACATCGTCATGCTCGCCGCCGGCGACCGCATTCCGGCCGACCTCCGGCTGATCCGCCAGCACGAGCTGCACACCGACGATTCGATGCTGACCGGCGAATCGCAGCCGGTCAGCAAACACACCTCGGCGCTCGACGCCGATACCCTGCTCGCCGACCGC
>PHCH01000034.1:0-23202 GCA_002840785.1 Betaproteobacteria bacterium HGW-Betaproteobacteria-4
CAGCGCATCGTAATGGGCGAGGTGCTCGAGGCGCTGCTGGTGCTGCTTGATGACCGTGATGTCGGAAAAAATGGCGACGAAATTGGCGATCTCGCCGTTGCGGTTGCGGACGGTCGAGATGGTGAGCAGCTCGACGAAAATTTCACCGGACTTCTTGCGGTTCCATATTTCGCCGCGCCAATAGCCGTCCTCGCCAATTTTCTGCCACATTTCAGCGTAAAAAGCCGGGTCGTGATGGCCCGACTTGAGCAGGTCGGGAGTCTGGCCGATGGCTTCGTCGCGCGGGTAGCCGGTCAGTTCGCTGAAGGTGGCATTGACCTCGACGATGCGCCCTTTGGCGTCGGTGATCATGATCCCTTCGTGGGCGTTGTCGAAGACGCTGGCGGCCAGTTGCTGGCGCTCTTCGGCGGCGAGGCGCTCGGTGATGTCCTGCGAGGTGACGATGAGCGCCGGCAGGCCGTTCCAGTAGCCATGCGTGATGCGCATCTCGATCATGACCTGCTGGCCGCTGGCGTGCAGAATCGGGAGCGGGCAGCAGATGCGGCGTCCGGCGATGACGTCGATCATGCTGTCGTTGGCGATTTTTTGCAGATTTTCCGGGTTGACCGTAGCAATCGGCTGGCCGAGCAACTGCTCGGGGCCGTAACCGAGGCCATCGGCCACCGCCCGGTTGTAATGCAGGATGCGACCGTTTTCGTCGAGGATGAAAATGAAATCGGTCAGTACGTCGAACAGGCCGCTGAGGTTTTGTTGCAGGCGGCGGGCTTCTTCCTGGGCGGCGAGTTGCAGCAAGGTCTGGCTGAAGTGGCTGCCGAGCAGGTCGAGCGAGCGCAGCGTCGAGGCCAGGATGCCGGCTTGTTGCCGACTGCCCAGGGTGATGCCGGCGGCCGGCTGGCCGGCCAGCATGATGGGCAGGGTGGCCAGGCAGCTCAGCCCTTCCCGGGCGATGGCGGCGCTGTCGAGAATGCCCGGGTCGGCGCAATGATCGCTCGGTTCCCGGCAATTGCAGACTGTTCCGCCGGTCTGGGCCAGGTCGGCGAAGGGACTGTCGGCGTCGAGTTGGGCCAGCCGCTCGGCAAACTCGTCGGAAACGCCGGCGTGGGCGAGCAGGCGGTAACTGCCATCGGCTTCCCGCCAGTGCAGGCAACCGGCATCGATGTCGGGAAAGCGCAGGGTGGCCTCGAGCAGCGCCTGCAACACGGCTTCGCGTTGCTGTCCGGCGGCCAGCGCCTGGGCGATGTCGTGCTCGATTTCAAGGCGTATCTCGGTGTTCTTGCGTTCCGAGATGTCGACGGCCGAGGCGATGATGGCCGGCCGGCCGAAGTATCGGGAAGCATGCAGGCGGATTTCGACCGGAAAAACGCGCCCGCCGCAGTTTTTGGCGAGGACTTCGAAAGTCTGTGGGTTGCCGGCCAGGGTGGCGGCGATGAAACGATCGACAGTGGCCGCGTCGGTCAGCCCGGGCTGGATGAAGCTGGCGTGGTTGAGCCCGATCAACTGTTCGCGGGGAACCCCGGAAAGCTGCACGGCAACGGTGTTGACGTCGAGAAAAGTGCCGTCTTCGGCCTGAATGAAGAGCGCTTCGCTGGTGCTGTTGAAAATGCCGTGGAAAGTTTCCAGGCTCTTGCCCAGTTCCTGCGCGCGGCGCTGGTGGGCGATGAGCAGGGCGGCGAGCTGACAGGCCTGGGTCAGAAACCCGAGGTCATTTTCCTGGGGGCGGGCCGGGGCACGGTGATAGGCCGCGAAGGTGCCGAGCAACAGGCCGTCGCGCCCGATGATGGGGTCTGACCAGCAAGCCGAGAAGTCGCCCAGGCGGGGCAGTTCGTGGGGGGCGGGGCAGTGGGGATGGTCGAAGACGTTTTCGATGACGACGCGCTGCCGGGTGGCCGCTGCCGTGCTGCACGAGCCGACGCCTTCCCTGATCGGCATGCCGTCGATGGCGGCAGCGTACCCGGCGGGCAGGCTGGGGGCGGCACCCAGCGTCAGGTGTTGTCCGGTTTCGTCGCTGAGCATGATCGCGCAGCGCCAGTCCGGCATCTCGGCCTCGATCGATCTGACCAGCAGATCGAGGGCGGTGAATAGCGAATCGCCGCTGATCATTGCCGCCAGCGCGGCGTTGCGCAGCCGCTCGGCATTTTCGCTGCGTTGGCGCGCCGAGATGTCGCGGGCGAAGCCGACGGTGCCGAGCAGAGTGCCGTCGTCGCCGACGACCGGCGCCTTGTAGGTTTCGTGCCAGACAGTCCGGCCCTTGATGATGATCGGCTCGACGACGACCTTGTTTTGGCGCGTCGCCATGACCTCGGCGTCGTCGGCCCGGAAACGCCCGGCCATGTCGGCGGGCCAGAAATCAAGATCGCTCTTGCCGACGATGGCGCCGGCGTTGGGGAGCTCGACGCCTTCGGCAAAGGCCCGGTTGGTGGTCAGAAAGCGTGATTCGGTGTCCTTGAGCCAGACCAGGTAAGGAAAATTGTCGAGCAGGGCGCGCTGGTAGCGTTCGTTGCGGGCGGTTTCTTCCTGAATCCGTTCGCGTGCGTGCAGCAGCGACTGCTGCTCGCCGAGTGCGTTGTCCAGGCCGAGGCTGAGCGGGCTGATCAAGGTATGTTCGGAGAGCAGGCCGACCAGATCGCCGGCGTCATCGACCACCGCCAGATGGCGGATGTCGTGGTCGAGCATGAGTTGCGCGGCTTCGGCCAGCGGGCGGTCGAAGCGGATGCAGACGGCCGGCCGCGACATGACCTGACCGAGGGTCGGGCCGCGTGGGTCGTCGAGAAAGAAGCGGACGATGTCGTGTTCGGTGACGATGCCGAGCGGTCGCCGGCCTGCAATGACGAAAATGCAGCTGGCGCCGACGGCCTCCATCGCCGCCAGGGCATCCTCCAGGCTGGCGCTCGCCGGCAGGCGCGGAAAGGTGCGTTCCATCAGCGTGTCGGTGCTGTTGAGCTGAAGGAAAAAATCGGCGCCGAGATGGCGGCGGAAGTCCGATTCGCTGACGATCCCCAGCGGCAGGCCGGCCTCGTCGGTGACCACGATGCGCCGGATGCCGAAACTGACGGCCAGGCGGTAGGCCTGCTGGAAGGGCGTGGCGGCCGGTACGCTATGCACCGGGCTGCTCATGATGTCGCTGGCTGTCTGGTCCGGCGAGCAATGCTGGCGCATGGCGCGCACGATGTCGCGCTCGGTGATGATGCCGAGAATGGCCCCCGCTTCGACGACGATGACCGACGAAACCTTGGTGGCGAGCATGCGGGTAGCGACATCGCGCAGGCTGAGGCCGGGCTCGACGCGATCGCTGTGGCTGGAAATCAGTTCGGCGACTCGGGCCGCGCGTTTTCTTTTCATCGTCCGATTCTAGAACGAATCCCTCCGGTTGCCGATTGACCGGAGTCAAACCGGCAGGGGAACAGTGTGGAAGCTTGCTTTCCACCGTGGCGCAGTTCTGACCATTCGTCCTCCCCTTGGCGGTCTTGCCGTTGCCCGGCTGGCGGCGCCAAGGCTATTGATTCCAATCGATAATTCGATCCATGGCGAGGTGTGGCACATGCTTTGCGTAGCAGTCCCCTACGTGGCAACAAAACCAACGGGGGACATACCAGTGACCGAAACCTTTTATGAAGTGCTGCGCCGCCAGGGGATTACCCGGCGCAGCTTTCTCAAATTCTGCAGCCTGACGGCGACCTCGCTCGGGCTGGGCAGTGCCGCTGCACCGCGCATCGCCCACGCGCTGGAAACCAAGGCGCGCACGCCAGTGATCTGGCTGCACGGCCTCGAATGCACCTGCTGCTCGGAATCCTTCATCCGCTCGGCGCATCCGCTGACCAAGGATGTCGTGCTCTCGATGCTCTCGCTTGACTACGACGACACGCTGATGGCTGCTGCCGGCCACCAGGCCGAGGCGATCATCGAAGAGGTCAAGAAGAAGTACAAAGGTAATTACATCGTCGCCGTCGAAGGCAATCCGCCGCTCAACGAAGACGGCATGTTCTGCATCCACGGCGGCCGTCCGTTCGTCGAAGTGCTCAAGGAAACCTGCGCCGACGCCAAGGCGATTATTTCCTGGGGGGCCTGTGCCTCCTACGGCTGCGTCCAGGCGGCAAAGCCGAACCCGACGCGTGCCACGCCGGTGCACAAGGTGATTACCGGCAAGCCGATCATCAACGTCCCGGGCTGCCCGCCGATTGCCGAGGTGATGACCGGCGTCGTCACCTACATGCTGACCTTTGACCGGATTCCCGAACTCGACCGCCAGGGCCGGCCGAAGATGTTCTACGGCCAGCGCATCCACGACAAGTGCTATCGCCGCGGCCACTTCGATGCCGGCCAGTTCGCCGAAGCCTGGGACGACGAGGGTTCGCGCAAGGGGCACTGCCTTTACAAGATGGGCTGCAAGGGGCCAACGACCTACAACGCCTGCTCGTCGATGCGCTGGAACGGCGGCGTCAGCTGGCCGGTGCAGTCGGGCCACGGCTGTATCGGTTGCTCGGAAGAGGGTTTCTGGGACAAGGGCAGCTTCTACGACCGGGTGACCGACATCAAGCAGTTTGGCGTCGAAGCGAACGCCGACACCATCGGCAAGGCCGCCGCCGGCACCGTTGGCGCCGCGATTGCCGCCCACGCCGCCGTCTCGGCACTGGCGAGGGCGCGGAATTCGACTTCCCACGGTCAACCGGAAAAAGAGGGGGAAAAGTAAAAAATGGCTGCTTACGAAACTCAAGGATTCAAGCTCGACAACTCCGGCAAGCGCGTCGTTGTTGATCCGGTCTGCCGCATCGAAGGCCACCTGCGGGTGGAAGTCAATCTCGACGACAAGAACGTCATCCGCAACGCCGTCTCCACCGGCACCATGTGGCGCGGTCTGGAGGTTATTCTCAAGGGCCGCGATCCGCGTGATGCGTGGGCTTTCACCGAGCGTATCTGCGGTGTCTGTACCGGCACCCACGCATTGACCTCGGTGCGTGCCGTCGAAGATGCGCTGAACATCAAGATCCCGGAAAACGCCAACAGCATCCGCAACATCATGCAGCTCAACCTGCAGGTGCATGACCATCTGGTGCACTTCTACCACCTGCATGCGCTCGACTGGGTCGACGTCGTCTCGGCCCTGAAGGCCGATCCGAAAGCCACCTCGGCACTGGCCCAGAGCATTTCGAGCTGGCCGCTGTCGTCGCCGGGTTATTTCCGCGACATCCAGAATCGCCTGAAAAAATTCGTTGAGTCCGGCCAGCTTGGCCCCTTCATGAACGGCTACTGGGGCAACCCGGCCTACAAGCTGCCGCCCGAAGCCAACCTGATGGCCGTGGCGCACTACCTCGAAGCCCTCGATTTCCAGAAGGAAATCGTCAAGGTGCACACCATTTTCGGCGGCAAGAATCCGCACCCGAACTGGCTGGTCGGCGGCGTGCCCTGCGCCATCAACATGGAAGGTACGGGGGCGGTCGGTGCCGTGAACATGGAGCGGCTCAATCTGGTCAAGAGCATCATCGACCGCTCTATCGAATTTACCGAACAGGTCTACATCCCCGACCTGATCGCCATCGCCAAGTTCTACAAGGGCTGGCTGCATGGCGGCGGCCTGTCGTCGAAGAACGTCATGTCCTACGGCGACATCCCGGACAAGGCCAACGATTACTCGGCCGGCAACCTGCTGCTGCCACGTGGCGCCATCATCAATGGCGACCTGTCCAAGGTCCATGAAATTGACCTCAAGGATCCGGAGCAGATTCAGGAATACGTTAACCACTCCTGGTACAAGTATCCGGACGAAAGCAAGGGTCTGCACCCCTTCGACGGCGTCACCGAACCGAGCTTCGTGCTCGGCCCGAACACCAAGGGCACCAAGACCAACATCAAGGAGCTCGACGAAGGCGGCAAGTACTCGTGGATCAAGGCCCCGCGCTGGCGCGGCCACGCCATGGAAGTCGGCCCGCTGGCCCGCTACATCATCGGCTACGCCCAGGGCAACAAGGAGTTCAAGGATCCGGTCGATGCCCTGCTCAAGGAACTCGACGTCCCGGTCACCGCGCTGTTCTCGACCCTTGGCCGCACCGCGGCGCGTGGTCTGGAATGCCAGTGGGCGGCGCACAAGATGTCCTACTTCTTCGACAAGCTGATGACCAATCTCAAGGCCGGCGACCTCAACACGGCGAACATCGAGAAATGGGAGCCGAGCACCTGGCCGAAGGAGGCGATGGGCGCCGGCTTCACCGAAGCCCCGCGCGGCGCGCTCGGTCACTGGATCAAGATCAAGGACACCAAGATCGACAACTACCAGTGCGTCGTGCCGACCACCTGGAACGGCGGTCCGCGTGACCACAAGGGCCAGATCGGCGCGTTTGAAGCGGCGCTGATGGACACCCCGGTGGCCAAGGCTGATGAGCCGCTCGAAATCCTGCGCACGCTGCATTCCTTCGATCCCTGCCTGGCCTGCTCGACGCACGTGATGAGCCCGGACGGACAGGAAATGACGTCGGTCAAGGTCCGCTAAGCGGTCCGGAAAGGAGGCAATCATGCTCTCTCAACAGGACATGCTGGAAGCCGAAAGGCACGGTAAACAAGTCCGTTCGATCTAGCAAACCCTTGCCGACGATGCCCGGCGAAGCGTCGGACAACTTCCTGATGGGCTACATCCGTTTCGCCCATTTCGCAGCGGCCTACATCTTTGCTGTCGGCCTGCTCGGGCGGGTGTACTGGGCCTTCGTCGGCAATCACCACGCCAAGCAGATCTTCCGGCTGCCGATCACCAATCCGCAATGGTGGAGCGAAGTCTTCTTCGAGCTGCGCTGGTATCTGTTCCTCGAAAAGACGCCAAAGAAGTACGTCGGCCACAATCCGATGGCGCAGCTCATGATGTTCTTCTTCTTCACGATCCTGGCTGTTGGCATGCTGTTCACCGGCTTCGCGCTGTACAGCGAAGGCGCCGGGCTGGGCAGCTGGCAAGACACGCTGTTCGGCTGGGTCATTCCGGCCCTCGGTGGCTCGATGCAGGTGCATAACCTGCACCGGCTGGGCATGTGGATCATGATGACTTTCGTGCTGGTGCATGTCTACGCGGCTATCCGCGAGGACATCATGAGCCGGCAGTCGCTGATTTCCACGATGATCTCCGGCTGGCGGATGTTCAAGGACTGATGGCCATGACCCCCAAACGCATACTGGTCCTCGGCATCGGCAACATCCTGTGGGCCGACGAAGGTTTCGGCGTGCGCTGTGTCGAAGCACTTAACGCCGGCTGGGAATTTCCACCGCAGGTGACGGTCATGGACGGCGGCACGCAAGGTCTCTACCTGCTGCCTTACGTCCAGGAGGCCGATTGCTTGCTGGTCTTCGACGCGGTCGATTACGGTGATGAGCCGGGCAGTTTGCGCGTTGTGGTCGGCGATCAGGTGCCACGCTTCATGGGTGTCAAGAAAATGAGTCTGCACCAGACCGGTTTTCAGGAGGTGCTCATGGCGGCCGAACTGACGCAAAAATTGCCGGCTGAACTCGTCCTCGTTGGCGTTCAGGCGGAGCAACTCGAAGATTTCGGCGGCAGTCTGCGCGATGTCGTCAAGGCGCAGATGGTGCCGGCCCTCAACATCGCGCTCGACTGGCTGGAAAAGTGGGGTGCGGCGGGCCGGGTGCGTGACGGGCAGAGTGACAACATCACCGACAGCGCACTGGCCATGGATGTTTATGAATCCGAACGGCCTCCGGCCGAGCTGGCCTACCGTCTTGGCGACGCTCGTTTCCTGAACATGGAAACCGCCTGACATGTGCCTCGGCATCCCCGTTCAGGTGCTCGAATGCGGCGAACATTTCGCCCGCTGCGCCGGCCGCAACGGCGAAGTGCGGGTCGACCTCAGTCTGGTCGGCCAGCAACTGCCCGGCACCTGGCTCATGACTTTTCTCGATGCAGCGCGCGAGGTTATCGACGCCGAGCGCGCCGTCGCCATCAATGCCGCCCTCGATGCGCTCGATGCCGCGCAAGCCGGCGCCACCGACTTTTCTGCCTTCTTCGCCGATCTCGATCGCGAACCCCAACTCCCCGATTTCCTGAGGACACAACAATCATGAGCCTCGAACTAAAAGCCGGCCCGACCTCGCTCGAAAGACTCGAAACGGCCATCAGCCGATTACTTCAAAAACACGGATTTTTTCGGGTTGACCGTAGCAATCCCGAATTCCCGGCCGGTTTGACCGCCCTGCTCCTCACCGAAGACCCGCAACGCAATCTGGAAGTGCTCGACGCCTGCGTCATCCTGCCCGAAGCCCTCAAGCCGGTCGGCAATCAAATTTCCCGTTGGGTCGCCGGCCCTGAATTTTCGGCGCCGCTCATGCAGCAATACGGTGTGCCGCGCGCCCCGGCCGTCGTCTTCCTGCGGGACGGCCAGTTTGTCGGCGTCCTCAACGGCATCCGCGACTGGAACGAATACCAGAACGAAATCGCCCGCCTGCTGACCGGCCCGGCCCAACCGAAGCCGATCGGCATCCCCGTCCGCGCTGCCAGCACGCAAGGAGCTTGCGCATGAACCCGTCCACGATGCGTCCCTTCCCGATTTCCGTCGTCGCCATGGGGCCCGGCTCGCAAGGCGAGGAAGCGCCGGATTACCTGCCGATGCCGAAAGGCATGGAAACCTTCTCGCAGCCGCGCCTGCCCGACAACGTCGCGCCCGAGGTGGTCAATCGGGCGGCCAGCCTGCTCGGCGCCTATGTCGATGAAGCCGAAAAAGTCGGCTTTGCCGGCGGTGCCACGCTCAATCTGCGCGATCTCGACGCGACGATGCGCGACGTCATCAACCAGTCGATGGGCTTCGGCGAAGTCAGCGCCTTCACCACGGCGCCGCAACACTGGCGGGTGCAGGAAACGGCGTTCTCCGGCATCTGGCGCGTCCTGCAGGTGGCCGACGACGGCGCGATGGTCGTCGATCGCCTCGAAACCGGCGCCATCCCGGCTGCGCTGACCGACACCATGCTGGCCACGGCGACCGCCGATCTGCCGCCACCCGACTACCCGGTCGGCTGCATGAACGCCCAGGCCCTGGTCGAAGAAATCCGCATGCAGGCCGCGACGTGGCAGCCGGGCGACGCGGCGCACATCATCAACCTGACCCTTTTGCCGGTCAGCGACGCCGACCTCGACACGCTCTACAGCTGGCTCGGCCACCGCGAAGTGTCCATCCTGTCGCGCGGTTACGGCAATTGCCGGATCACCAGCACGCGGCTGCAGAACGTCTGGTGGGTGCAGTACTTCAACAGCATGGATGCGCTGATCCTCAACTCCATCGAGATCATCGCCATGCCCGAAGTGGCGCTGGCGGCTGACGAGGATTTCACCGATTCCGTCGAGCGCCTGCGCGAATATCTCGACATGATGGTGGAGCCGGTCTAGTCTCCTCCTTCATGCGCTTCGAAGGTTCGTTTCTCAATGTCCAGCCGGGCGACCGGCTGGAATGCGGCATCTGCTGGTGGGTCTATGATCCGGAGCAGGGTGACGACGTACGCGGCATCCCGCCCGGCACGCCTTTTTCGGACTTGCCCGACGACTGGTGTTGCCCGGGGTGCGATGCGCCGAAGCATAAATTCATGGTGACCGAATGAGCAGGGAGCAAGGCTCCATGGCTTGCCATGGAATGCGACCGCCCGCGAATGAGGTCCAAGCCCTCCTTGGACTTCTTTTGCCGGCAGGTCGCTGGCCTTGGATAGTGTCTGTTCCGGGTAAGTGGAGGGCGGAATGAGGGCTTGCCAAGTGAGGGTCTGGACGACCGACCCGTCGCCTGAACTGGTTGCCGCCTTCGCCACCATCGCCCGGACCCGGATGAACGATGTGCCGATCTGCAACCCGAATCTGCAAGTCGAGGCCGTCGGTTTCCAGCGGAGACCGGATGGCCACTGGGCTGGCGCGATGATCACGCCGTGGGCGATCAACCTGCTCTGCCTGCCGGGTCAGGCCGAAGACTGGCCGGCGCTGGCTGTCTGCGCCAAGCATGACTGGCATTTTCCGTCCGGCGACTATGAATTCACCGTGGCCGAGGAAGATAGCATCGGCATCTACCACCTCTGTTCGCTGTTCTCGCCGGCGCTTGAGTTTGAAAGCCACGAGGCGGCCCGCCTGACCGCGCTGGCCGCGGCCCATGCCCTGTTCGCCGACCCGCTGGCCGAACCGCCGCCAGCCAAGGCGACCAGCCGTCGCGCCTTTCTCGGGTTGGGGCGATGAGCAGCAGCGCCGGCCTGCTTACCGTCAAGGCGCTTTTTCAGGAGCGCGCCTTGCACGACATTCGTGTCACCCTGACGCGCCCGCCGGTCACCCGCCTGTTCATCGGTCAGTTGCCCGATGCGGTGACCAAGACCGTGCCCTATTTGTTCACGCTGTGCGCCCATGCCCAGCGGACGGCCGCCGAGGCCGCCGTAACGGCCGCGCTGGGGGAGGCGCCGCGGGCTTTCGATAGCACCGAACTGTGGCTGGAAGTGCTGCATGAAAATTTCTGGCGCCTGCTGCTCGACTGGCCGCCGGCGCTCGGCCTGCGCCCGGAAAAGGACGCTTTCATTGCCTGGCGCAACGCGCGGCAGGGCGGCGATTGTCTGGCCGTGACGCAGAATTTATTGCACCAAAGCCTGCGCCCGATGGCTGAAAAATGCCTCGAAATGCTGGTTGACCGTAGCACCGACGAAGTGGCGCCGGATGATGGCGATCTGGAGATTCCGGCTGCTGCGCCTCTCGCCCCGCAGGCCTGGCTGGATTACTGGCAGGGCACCTCGGCGCAAATGCCGGCGCTGCCCGTGCCGACCTCGATTCGCGCGGTTTTTCTGGCGCGCCTGGCCGAAACCCTGGCGGCCGTCGATGCCTTGGCCAGCGGCACGCCGTTTCCGGTGGCCAGTGCCGGCGAGGACGGCTGGGGCGTCGGGCAAACCATGACGGCGCGCGGCGTGCTGACCCATGCCGTGCATGTAGTTGACGGCGTGGTCGCCAATTATCGCGTGCAGGCGCCGACCGACAGTTTCTTTGCCGACGCCACGGCTTTGTCATCCTTGCTCGCTAATCTCCGCTTTGCCTCGCTCGATCAGGCCAGGCAGGCCTTGAACCGGGCCATCCTGGCGCTCGATCCCTGTCTGCCCCATGTCGCGGAGGTGGTCGATGCATGAAATGTCGCTGGCCGAAGGCGTCATGCAAATTGTTGAAGACACCGCAAAGCGCGAGAACGCCAGGCGGGTAAAACTGGTCGTACTGGAAATCGGCCGTATGTCGTCGGTCGAGCCGGAGGCGATCAAGTTCTGTTTCGAGGCGGTGACCCACGGCAGCATCGCCGAGGGCGCCGCGCTGGAGATTGTTAATGTGCCGGGCGCCGGCTGGTGCATGCTGTGTGCCGAAACGGTGCCGATGCAGGAACTCTACGGCGCCTGCCCGAAATGCGGTAGCCACCAGGTCCAGGCCACCGGCGGCACGGAAATGCGGGTCAAGGAAATAGAAATCGAGTAATCAGGAGACGGATATGTGTACGGTTTGCGGCTGCGGCGCAGGGGAAACGAAGATCGAAGGGGAGCACGAACATACGCACGTCCACGAGGACGGCACGGTGCATACCCACACGCACGATCACGGGCATGACCACGATCACGCCCACAGCTACGCCGCCGCGCCGCTTGGCGCGCATGCCCACAGCCATCACCACGGCGACGGCAGCGAACACAGCCACGACCACGTCCATTCTGGCGAGCATGCCCACAGCCATGGCGACGAGCATCATCACCATGAACACGGCGTCGCCGGCGATCTCGACTACGGCACCGGCCCGGCCCGCGCCCATGTGCCGGGCATGTCGCAGGCCCGCATGGTGCAGATCGAGCAGGACCAGGACATCCTGTCCAAGAACAACACCTACGCCGCAGCCAACCGGCAGAATTTCGACGAGCGCGGCATCTTCGCGCTCAACCTCGTGTCCAGCCCCGGCTCGGGCAAGACGACGCTGCTCTGCAAGACCATCGAAATGCTCAAGGACAAGGTCGCCATCAGCGTTGTCGAAGGCGACCAGCAGACCTCCAACGACGCCGAGCGCATCCGCGCCACCGGCGTTCAGGCACTGCAGATCAACACCGGCAAGGGCTGCCACCTCGATGGCCACATGGTCGGCCACGCCATGCAGCGCCTGCAACCGGCCGACGAATCGCTGTTCCTCATCGAAAACGTCGGCAACCTCGTCTGCCCGGCCGCCTTCGATCTTGGCGAACATCACAAGGTCGCCATCCTCTCGGTCACTGAAGGCGAGGACAAGCCGCTCAAATACCCCGACATGTTCGCCGCGGCCGACGTCATGCTGCTCAACAAGGTCGACCTGCTGCCCTACCTCGAGTTCGACGCCGACCTGGCCGAAGCCAACGCCCGCCGGGTCAATCCGGATCTCGTCATTTTCCGTGTCTCGGCGACCAGCGGCGAAGGCATGAGCGGCTGGCTCGGCTGGATCGCCGCCGGGCTGGACGCCCAGCGCAGCCTGCGTTCGGAATCCGTCGATGCGCTGAAGCGCCGGGTGGCCGAGCTGGAACGCCAGTTGGCGGCAAAGTAAGCCGGCGATGACCGGCCGCCTGTTCCGTATTCGCGGTCTGGTCCAGGGCGTCGGCTTTCGGCCCTATGTTTGGCGGCTGGCCAATGAACTCGGCCTGACCGGCTGGGTGCGCAACGACGGCGCCGGGGTGATTGCTACGGTCAACGGGAAAAATTGGCCAATTTTCAAATCCCGTTTGCCGCTGGAGGCGCCGCGTCTGGCGCGCATCGACAGCATCGAGGACGAAGCGGCCGAGGTGAGCTGCGAAGGCTTCGTGATCCTCGACAGCGAACCGGGCGAGGTCAAAACCGCCATCGGCCCCGACGCTGCGATCTGTCCCGAGTGCATCGCCGAAATCTGCGACCCGGCCAGCCGCCGCTGGCGCTACGCCTTTACCACCTGCACGCACTGCGGCCCGCGCTATACCGTCAGTCATCGCATTCCCTACGACCGTGCGCAAACCAGCCTCGCCGCGTTTCCGCTGTGCGCGCCATGCGACGATGAATACCGCGCCCCGGCCGATCGCCGATTCCACGCCGAAACCACCTGCTGCCCCGATTGCGGCCCGCAACTGAAGCTGCTTTCGGCCGATGCTCAGCCGCTGGCCGGCGATCCCATCAGCGAAACCCTGCGCCTGCTGCGCGACGGCAAAATCGTCGCCATCAAGGGCCTGGGTGGCTTCCACCTCGCCTGCGACGCGCGTAATGCGGGCGCCGTGGCCGAACTGCGCGAACGCAAGCAGCGCGAGGAAAAGCCCTTCGCGGTGATGGGCCTCAACGCCGCTTCGCTGGCCGAGTTTGCCCGGATTGGCGAAGGAGAACTGGCGCTGCTGAACAGCGTCGCCGCGCCCATCGTCCTCTGCGCCAAGGGTTCGGCCGAACTGAAAGGCATCGCGCCCGGCCTCGCCTGGCTTGGCGTCATGCTGCCGACGACGCCGCTCCACCTGCTACTCTGGCACGAAGCGGCTGGCCGCCCGGCCGGCACCGACTGGCTGACGCAAACCAACGATTTGCTGCTCGTCATGACCAGCGCCAACCCGCAGGGCGAGCCGCTGGTCATCGCCAACGATGAAGCCCTTGAACGGCTGTCCGGCATCGCCGACGCCTACCTCGTGCACGACCGCGAGATCGTCATCCGTTGCGACGATTCCGTGGTCCGCGCCGGCCCGGCCTTCATCCGCCGCGCCCGTGGCTACGTGCCGGTGCCGATTGCCTTGGCCGACGACGGCCCGACCGTGCTGGCGCTGGGCGGCTACCTCAAGAACACGATCTGCGTCATGAAGGGCCGCCAGGCTTTCCTTTCGCAGCACATCGGCGGTCTCGACAACGCCGCCGCCATCGGTTTCCTCGAAGAAACGGTCGATCATTTGCTGGCCATCCTCGACGTCCAGCCAGAACTGATCGCCCAGGACCTGCACCCCGATTTTCCCTCCACGCATCTGGCCGTCAGGCTGGCCGAAAAACTCGGGATTCCGGCCATCGCCGTCGGCCATCATCACGCCCATATCGCCGCGATCTGCGCCGAACATGGCGTCAACGAGCCGCTTATCGGCCTGGCGCTCGATGGCGTCGGCCTCGGCCCGGACGGCGGCGCCTGGGGCGGCGAACTGCTCTACCTCGACGGCGCAAACTGCGAACGCCTCGGCCACCTCAGCCCGCTGGCCATGCCCGGCGGCGACCGCGCCGCGAAAGAGCCATGGCGCATGGCCGTCTCGGCCCTGCATGGCGCCGGCTTCGGCTACCGCGTCGGTGGCTGGATCAAACAGTATTACCCGAGCCGCGACCCCGGCCCGCTGCTCACCATGCTCGCCCGCAATCTGCGCTGCCCGCCGACGACCAGTCTCGGCCGCTGGTTCGACGCCGCCGCCGGCCTGCTCGGCGTGCGCGACCTCATGCGTTTCGAAGGTCAGGCGGCGATGGAACTCGAAGGTCTGGCCGCCGGATTCGGTCCGGTCGAGCCGTTGCCGGGCGGCTACACACTGCGCGAAGACGGCGCGATCCTCGACTTGTCGCCGATGTTGTCGACCCTGATGGGCTGCAAGGACGACGCCGCCCACGGCGCGGCGCTGTTCCACGCTACCGTGGCGGCCGGTCTGGCCGATTGGGCGATTGCTACGGTCAACAGGAAAAAAAGCCCAAAATTGAAAGTCGCCATCGGCGGCGGCTGCGCCATGAACGCCGTGCTCATGACGGCGCTGCGCAGCCGTTTCGATGCGGCCGGCATCGAACTGCTCGAAGCCCGTCAGGCGCCGCCCAACGATGGCGGTCTGGCGCTCGGTCAGGCCTTGGTTGCCAGATTGATTAGTCAATTGGTCTGAAAAGACTGTATTCACCTTGTTGCTGAAAGTGGAAAGCAAATGTCGCATTTTGCTTCTCATCGCAAGCGCCGGTTTTTATAAGCTATTGTTTTGTAAGCGCTCAAGATTCTGGTCCGCTTGTTGCTATGTTTTGTGAACCAAAAAAATATTCATAAAACGCTGCTCCCCAGCAGAGAGAGGGTGTTGGTCTTCAACGGCCGACATCGCCTAAAAAGGGGAGATAAATGGCTTATCAAAATCTGATTTCGCTGGAACAGGACGAGCGCATCGAGGCTGCTGCCGCGCGCTTGTCGATGAGCCGGCGCGAGTTCCTGCAATTCTGCGCCGCGCTGGCGACGACACTCGGCTTGCCGCAAGGGGCGGACGCTGCGGTCGCCGAGGCGGTGGCGACCAAGAAACGGCCGAGCGTGATCTGGCTGCATTTCCAGGAATGCACCGGGTGCACCGAGTCCATCCTGCGCGCCGAGCATCCGACGCTGGAAAAGCTGATTCTCGACGTCATCTCGCTCGATTACCACGAGACGCTGTTCGCGGCGGCCGGCCATCAGGTCGAGGCGGCGCGCAAGACGGCGATGGCCGAGAACAAGGGCAAGTACATCCTGGTCGTCGAAGGCGCCATCCCGACCAAGGATGGCGGCGTCTACTGCAAGATCGGCGGCAAGACGGCGATTGAATTGCTCACCGAGTGCGCCGCCGATGCGGCGGCGGTGATCGCCATCGGTTCCTGCGCCTCGTGGGGCGGCATGCCGTCGACGATTCCGTCGATTCCCGGGGCGACCTCCAGCCCCACCGGGTCGAGCGGCGTGGCGCAGATTCTCGGCAAACCGGTGGTGACCATCCCCGGCTGCCCGCCCAATCCGTACAACTTCCTGTCCACGGTCGTCCATTTCCTGACCTTCGGCGCCCTGCCGGCGGTCGATGACAAGGGCCGGCCGAAATTCGCCTATTCCCGCCTCATTCATGAGAATTGCGAGCGCCGCGCCCACTTCGACGCCGGCCGCTTTGCCATGGAGTTCGGCGACGAAGGCCATCGCAAGGGCCACTGCCTGTACAAGCTGGGCTGCAAGGGGCCGGAAACCTACGCCAACTGCTCGGTCATCATGTTCGGCGATGCCGGCGCCGGCACCTGGCCGGTCGCCTGCGGCCACCCCTGCATCGGCTGCACCGAGCAGGGCGTCGGCTTCCAGAAGCCGATCCACACCGTCGCCAAGCTGAAGAACATCGAGCCGTCCGCCTTCCTGCCGCGCATCGTCGAGGAAAAGGGTGTCGGCGCGACGCTTGGTTCGGCCGCCGTGCTGGCCGCCGTGGCCGGTGCCGCCGCCGGGGCCGGGGCGATGGTCGCCAAGAATCTCGGCCTGTCGCACAAGGCCGAGCAGATGGAAGAAGCCAAGAAGTCCGGCGAAAAAGCGGAGGTCTGAGATGACCAGTCGTCGTCATTTCCTGAAGGGCTGCCTGGCCGGCGGCGCAGCGGCTGCTTCAGTTGCCCTAATCCCCGAAACGGCCGAAGCCCGCGACACCCTGCAACGCCCGCCGGAAGCGCTCGGCCTGCTCTACGACGCGACGCTGTGCGTCGGCTGCCAGGCCTGTGTCGCCGCCTGCAAGCAAGCCAACGAAAACCCGGCTGAATTCACGGCGGTGGACAAGCTGTGGGATACGCCGCTCGACACCAGCGGCCACACCTTCAACCTGATCAAGATGTACCGCCACGGCACGATGGAAACCAAGGACGCCGAGCAAAACGGCTTCGCCTTCATGAAGACCTCGTGCATGCACTGCGCCGACCCGTCCTGCGTTTCGGCCTGCCCGGTCTCCGCGATGACCAAGGACCCGGTGACCGGCGTCGTCGGCTATGACGCCGATGCCTGCATCGGCTGCCGCTACTGCGTCGCCGCTTGCCCGTTCGGCATCCCGAAATACCAGTACGACTCGCCGACCGGCAAGATCGGCAAGTGCGAGCTGTGCCGGCATCGTCACCAGGACGGCCATTACTCAGCCTGCGCCGAGGTCTGCCCGACCGGGGCGACGCTGTTTGGCCGCACCGAGGACCTGCTGGCCGAGGCCAAGCGCCGTCTGGCGCTGAAGCCCGGCGAATGGACGAGCATTCCCCGCGGTCGACTGGAAAAACCGGGCGAAAACGTCGACGAGGCTGCACGCTGGAAAGCCCCTCTCAATCAGCACTACGAAGCGCAGGTTGGCAACTATCTGCAGCATGTCTATGGCGAAACCGAATACGGCGGCACCCAGGTGCTCAAGCTGTCGGCGGTCAATTTTCAGAAGGCCGGCCAGCCCGACTTGCCGCCGAAATCCTCGGCTGCCACCTCGGAAACCATCCAGCACACGCTGTACGGCGGCCTGATCATGCCGCTGGCCGTGCTTGCCGGGCTGACCTGGGTCGCCAAGCGCAATGTCGTGCCGGAAGATCAGGAAAAGAAGGGAGATCAGTCATGAGCGCCCATCATCCCGCCGCCCCGGTCGGCGGCAAGCTGTTCAACACGGCGACGCTGGTCTGCGCCGCGCTGATCGCGGCGATGATCGCCGTACTGTTTGTCCGCTTCATCTTCGGCCTCGGGGCGGTGACCAACCTCAACGACGGCTACCCGTGGGGCGTCTGGGTTGTCGTCGATGTGGTCATCGGCTCGGCCTTCGCCTGCGGCGGCTTCTCGGTGGCCATGCTGGTCTACATCTTCAACCGCGGCCACTACCACCCGCTGGTTCGCCCGGCCTTGCTGGCCAGCCTGTTCGGCTACACGCTGGCCGGTGTCGGCGTGCTGTTCGACCTCGGCCGCTGGTGGAATTTCTGGCACATCCTGTGGCCGGGTTACGCCAATCCCAATTCGGTGATGTTCGAGGTGGCGGTCTGCATCTCGGCCTACATCGTCGTGATGTGGATCGAGTTCTCGCCGGTGTTCATGGAAAAGCTGGGCATGAAGGTGCAGAAGCAGAAGCTGGAGAAGGTGCTGTTCTTCTTCATCGCGCTCGGCACCTTGTTGCCGATGATGCACCAGTCCTCGCTCGGCACGCTGCTGGTGGTCATGGGGCCGCAGGTCAATCCGCTGTGGCAGACGCCGTTTGTGCCGCTGCTCTATCTGCTGTCGGCGATCACCCTCGGCTACGGCATCGTGCTGTTCGAGTCCTGCGTGACGGCCTCGGCCTACCGCCGCGAGATCGAGCTGCACCTGCTGCAGCCGATGGCCAGGATCATGCTCGGCGTGCTGGCCGTTTTTCTGGCCGTGCGTTTCGGCGACCTGATCGTGCGCGGCGCCCTCGGTCATGCCTTCGCACCCAGCCTCGAAGCCTTCTTCTTCTGGCTGGAAATCGGCTGCTTTACGGCGCCCTTCCTGGTCGTTGGCAGTGCTGCCGCGCGCCGCAATCCGGCCCGGCTGTTCCTGGCCGGCGTCGCCATCATGCTCGGCGGCGTGCTGCTGCGCCTCAATGGCTTCCTGATCGGCTACGACACCGGGCTGGGCGTCGACCACGGCTGGAACTATTTCCCGAGCATCGCCGAAATGCTGGTCACCCTCGGCATGTTTGCCGTTGAAGTGCTGGCCTACATCATCATCACCCGTCGCTTCCCGGTTCTGCCCCGGGAAGCGGCGGCACACTGAATCCAGGGATAGGAGAACAACATGAACAAACGTGTCACCATCGACCCGGTCACCCGCATCGAAGGTCACCTGCGTGTCGACGTCGAGGTGGACGGCGGCCGCGTCAAAAAGGCCTGGGCGTCCGGCCAGATGTGGCGGGGCGTCGAGAACATCCTGATCGGCCGCGATCCGCGCGACGCCTGGGCGATCACCCAGCGCATCTGCGGCGTGTGCACCACCGTGCATGCCATCGCCTCGGTGCGCGCCGTCGAGAATGCGCTGCAGCTGGAAATCCCGGTCAACGCGCAGTACATCCGCAACATGATCATCCTGGCCCACGCCGTCCATGATCACATCGTCCATTTCTACCACCTGTCGGCGCTCGACTGGGTCGATGTGGTCAGCGCGCTGAAGGGCGATCCGGAAAAGACCGCCAGCCTGGCGCAGAGCCTGTCCAACTGGAACGGCAATTCCAAGGCCGAGTTCGTCAAGGTCCAGGAGCGCCTGAAGGGCTTCGTCGGCACCGGCCAGCTCGGCATTTTCACCAACGGCTACTGGGGCCACCCGGCGATGAAACTGACGCCGGAAGTGAACCTGCTCGCCGTCTCGCACTACCTGCAGGCGCTGGAAGTGCAGCGCTACGCCAGCAAGATCGTCGCCGTGCTCGGCTCCAAGTCGCCGCACATCCAGAACGTCGCGGTCGGTGGCGTGGCCAATCCGCTGGCCACCGATGCCCAGTCGGTGCTGACCATCGAGCGCCTGCTGGCGGTCAAGGAATGGATGCTGAAGCTGGAAGACTTTGTCAAAAACGTCTATCTGATCGACGTCGGCGCCATCGGCGGCTTCTACGCCGACTGGACCAAGTACGGCCGCGGCATCACCGACTACCTGTGCGTGCCGGACATCCCGCTCGACGGCAAAGGCACGCAATTCGCCATGCCCGGCGGCTACATCGAGGGCGGCAAGCTGGAGAGCTACAAGGCGATCACCAGCTTCGACGACAAGTATTTCACCGACGGCGTCTCCGAGGCGATCAAGCATTCCTGGTACAACTACAGCGCCGGCAACGACAAGTCGCTGCATCCGTACCAGGGCGAAACGACGCCGAACTACACCGACTTCCAGGACGACGGTAAATACAGCTGGCTGAAGTCGCCGACTTTCTACGGCAAGCCGATGCAGGTCGGCCCGCTGCCGCGTGTGCTGAACATGCTGGCCGCCGGCCACGAACCGACCAAGAAATACGCGACGGCGGCGCTTGATCTGGTGTCCACGGTCGCCGGCGCCAAGGTCGGCGTCGAGGCGCTGCATTCGACCATCGGCCGCCACGCGGCGCGGGCCGTCGGCTGTGCGGTGCAGGTCGACGAGCTGATCAACCAGTGGGATCTGCTGCTGGCAAACATGGCCAAGGGCGACCTCAAGACCTTCAATCGCCCGGTCTTCCCCAAGGGCGAGCAGATGGGCGTCGGCTTCCACGAGGCGCCGCGTGGCGTGCTGTCGCACTGGGTGGTCATCGATTCCGGCAAGATCAAGAATTACCAGTGCGTCGTGCCGACCACCTGGAATGCCGCGCCGCGCAACGAGAAGGACCAGCCCGGCGCCTACGAGGCCTGCCTGATCGATAACCCGGTGGCCGATCCCGAAAAGCCGCTGGAAGTGCTGCGCACCGTGCATTCCTTCGACCCCTGCCTGGCCTGCGCCGTGCATGTGGTCGACCAGGAGAACAATCCGGTGGTGACGGTGAAGGCGGTTTGATCAGGATCGAGCTGTTAGGATCGAGTGGAAGCTTGGGGCGCCTTGGCGCCCCAGGTTTGTTTTTAACGAGCAGCTAACATCGAATGACTAATGACTAAAACCGTCGTATTGGGAATCGGCAACATCCTGTTGACCGATGAAGGTGTCGGCGTTCGGGTGATCGAGGCGCTGGAGCGCGACTATGTCCTGCCGCCTGAAGTCGAAGTGATCGACGGCGGCACCTGCGGTATGGAAATGCTCGAGCAACTGGAAAACCTCGACGGCCTGATCGTCGTCGATTGCGTGCGCTGCAAGCAGCCGCCGGCCACGCCGGTGCTGTTGAAGGGCGACGACGTGCCGGTCTTCTTCAAGACCAAGCTGTCGCCGCACCAGGTCAGCCTGTCGGACGTGCTGGCCAGTCTTGAATTCACCGACCGGGCGCCGAAATCGATTGCCATCGTCGGCATGCAGCCGGTGTCGATGTCGCTCGGCATGGAGCTGTCGCCGGAAGTGGCGGCCAAGGTGTCGGCGCTGGTCGCCATGACCATCGCCGAACTGCGCCTGCTCGGCATCGAAGCCAAGGCGCGCGCCTGATGTGCCTGTCGATTCCGAAACGCATTGTCGAATGGGAAGGCGCGGGCGAAAATGCAGGCGATTTCGCCTGGGTAGAGCGTGACGGCGAGCGCGAGCGCATAAACATGATGCTGATCGGCCCGCAGCCGGTCGGCACCTGGGTGCTGACCTCGCTGGGCCTGGCGCGCGAGGTGGTCGAGGATGGGCAGCGCTCGCTGATCGAGGACGCGCTGGCTGCTCTCGCCGCGTCGCTGGAGGGCGAGTTTGATCCATCGCAGCATTTCACGGACCTCAATCGCCGGCATGACTGAACGCATCCGCACCCCCGCCCTGGCGCCGCCGCCAATCCGCCCGGCCGTGCCGCGCGTCGGCGATCCGACGGCCTTCCTCGAAGCGCATTACCGCCATGTCTGGCAGACGCGCATGCACGACCTGCCTTTCGTCAATCCGGCGCTCGGCGTCGAGGCCATCGGCTTTGCCCGCTATGAAGGGGATTGGCTGGGCGTCGTGATCACGCCGTGGTTCCTCAATTTGCTGCTGGTTTCCGGCGGCGGCCAGCTGTGGGGCGACATCCCGGCCGGCGAGCGGCGCTACCTGAGCCTGCCCTGCGGCACGTTGCAGTTCATCGCCGATGACGATCCGGATATCGGTCCTTACCAGTATTGCCCGCTGATCGCGCCGGTGACCGATCTGGCCGATATGGCGCAGGCGCGGCTGGTTGCCGCCGATGCGCTGAAGACGGTATTTGCCCGGCCGGAAGCAGCGCCGGAAACGCAGCCCGAGCCGGCCGAAAAGCCGGCCGTGACGCGCCGGGGCTTTTTTCGTCGCTTGGCCGGCAAGCGGAACTGAATTGCTGCGGTTAGACTCTGCAGATACAAGAAGAGGAGCAAAGCGGATGTGTCTGGCCATTCCCGCGCAAGTCGTCGAACTGCGCGATAACGACAACGCTCTGGTCGATTTGGCCGGGGTCAAGAAGGAAATCTCGCTGGCCCTGGTCGAGGGCGTGGCGGTGGGTGACTACGTCATCGTCCATGTCGGCTACGCGCTCAACAAGCTCGATCCGGAAGAAGCCGCCAAGACCTTGAAGCTGTTTGCCGAAATGGGCGAGTTGGCGCCCGGTGACGATCTGACCATCCACTGATGAAATACATCGACGAGTTCCGCGACGGCGAGGTCGCCAAGGGCCTGGCCGAGGCCATTCGCCGCGAGGCGAACCCGGCGCGCAGCTACCATTTCATGGAATTCTGCGGCGGCCATACCCACGCCATCTCGCGCTACGGCGTTTCCGACCTGCTGCCGGCCAACGTCAAGATGATCCACGGCCCGGGTTGTCCGGTTTGCGTGCTGCCCATCGGCCGCGTCGATCAAGCGATCAGGCTGGCTTTGGAGCAGGGCGTCACGCTGTGCACCTACGGCGATTGCCTGCGCGTGCCGGCCTCCGACAGCCTGTCGCTGCTCAAGGCCAAGGCCCGTGGCGGCGACATCCGCATGGTTTATTCGAGCGCCGATGCCGTGACGCTGGCGCAGAAAAATCCGGATAAACAGGTCGTCTTCTTCGCCATCGGCTTCGAAACAACGACGCCGCCGACGGCCGTCGCCATCAAGCAGGCCGCTGCCCTCGGCCTGAAAAACTTTTCCGTGCTGTGCTGCCACGTGCTGACCCCGTCGGCGATTTCGAGCATTCTCGAATCGCCGGAAGTGCGCCAGTGGGGCACCGTGCCGCTCGACGGCTTCATCGGCCCGGCCCACGTTTCGACGATTATTGGCAGTCGCCCCTACGAATTCTTCGCCGAGGAATACCGCAAGCCGGTGGTGATCGCCGGATTCGAGCCGCTCGACGTGATGCAGGCGATCAGGATGCTGATTCGCCAGGTCAACGAAGGGCGGGCCGAGGTTGAAAACGAGTTCTCGCGGGCCGTTGATCGTGACGGCAACAAGAAGGCGCAGGCCTTGGTCGCCGAAGTGTTCGAGATGCGGAAGAATTTCGAATGGCGTGGTTTGAACATCCTGCCCTACTCGGCTTTGCGCATTCGCAGCCAGTTCGCCGAATTTGATGCTGAAAAGCGCTTTCCGCTGGGTTATCAGTCGGTGGCCGACCACAAGGCTTGCGAGTGCGGGGCGATCCTGCGCGGGGTCAAGCGGCCGCAGGACTGCAAGATTTTCGGGACGGTTTGTACGCCGGAGAATCCGGTGGGGTCGTGCATGGTTTCTTCGGAGGGGGCTTGTGCGGCGCATTACACGTATGGGCGATACAAGGATGTGGCCTGATGGATGGGCGATTTCCGTTGAATGAGCTTGGGGTTCCGCCCTGCTGGCGGGCGTACTTTTTCTTGCTTCGCCAAGAAAAAGTAGCCAAAAAGAAGGCGACCCCAAGGTCGGCGCCCTACGGGTTCCTTGCGCTACTCGGCAGGCCGGGCGGCTGCGGAACTCGGGCTGCGCCCTCAAACAGTCCTCGCCGACTGCCCCCGGCCCGCCTGCGTTGCTC
>PHCH01000034.1:23304-52013 GCA_002840785.1 Betaproteobacteria bacterium HGW-Betaproteobacteria-4
CCGAGTAGCGCAGGGAACCGGCGCAGCCGGCACCGACCCAGGGTCGCCTTCTTCTTTGGCTACTTTCTTCTTGGCGAAGCAAGAAGAAAGTACGCCCGCGCCTCAAGCGCGGAAAACACTGTTTGTGTAGAAACCATGTCTATGACCGAAACTCGCAAAACCTACATCCGTCCCCTCGACATCAAGCACGGCCAGGTCGACATGGCCCACGGTTCCGGCGGCCGGGCGATGGCGCAATTGATCGAGGAACTGTTCGCCAAATACCTCGGCAACGAATACCTGGCCCAGGGTGACGATGGCGCGCTGCTGCCGAACCCGGGCGAGGGCAAATTGGTCATGGCCACCGACTCGCATGTCGTCTCGCCGCTGTTCTTCCCGGGCGGCGATATCGGTTGCCTGTCGGTGCATGGCACGATCAACGACGTGGCCATGATGGGCGCCAAGCCACTCTATCTTTCGGCTGGCTTCATCCTCGAAGAAGGCTTCAAGCTCGCCGATCTGGCGCGTATCGTGCAAAGCATGGCGGCAGCGGCCAAGGAGGCTGGCGTGCCGGTGGTGACCGGCGATACCAAGGTCGTCGAGCGCGGCAAGGGCGACGGAGTGTTCATCACGACGACCGGCGTCGGGGTCGTGGCGCCCGGCATGGAACTTTCCGGCCGCCACGCCAAACCCGGCGATGTCATTCTGGTTTCGGGTACCTTGGGCGATCACGGCATGGCGATCATGGCCGAGCGCGAGAGCCTCGGTTTCGAGTCGCCCATCGTTTCCGATACGGCTGCGCTGCATGGCTTGATCGAGGCGATGCGGGCCAGTGGCGCCGATATCCATGTCCTGCGCGATCCGACGCGGGGCGGGCTGGCGACCACGCTCAACGAAATCGCCAAGCAATCCGGCGTCGGCATGATGCTGCAGGAAAAGGCTTTGCCGGTGACGCCGGCGGTTAATGCGGCCTGCGAATTTCTGGGATTGGACCCGCTTTATGTCGCCAACGAGGGCAAGCTGGTGGCGATTTGTGGCGAAGCGGATGCGGAGAATCTATTGGCCGCCATGCGCGCTCACCCCTTGGGTGTGGCGGCGGCCATTGTCGGCACGGTGCATGCCGATGAACACCATTTTGTCCAGATGACGACCGGTTTTGGCGGTCGTCGTATTGTGGATTGGCTGAGCGGCGAACAATTGCCGCGTATTTGCTGAGACCGGCTTAGTGACGCAGCGCGATCATCACCGACAGCACGTCGCCGACTTCGGAAATGACCAGTTCGCGGGCGTCGGCGTAATTGTCGGCGTTGCGGATGTGGAACAGGTCGCGGCGCCCGTCCGGATAGCGGATGGCGGCGACGTATTCCGGGCGCGGCGCCCGGCTGGCGGGAATTTCCCGAGGTTTGACGCGCTTTTGCTGTGTTTGCATTGTTGTTCTCCGATCCCTTTTTTGTTGATGCGCATCGTAGACAAAGCGATGTCCATGAAAAATATCGCGAAAGTTATAGAGGTATGCGGCATGGCTCGCCGCTCCCCGCAAAGCCACGTCCTGCCTTGTTCCTCCTTGTCGATATGAATTGTAAAGAACTGTAAATCGTGCGAATTCTCCTCATTACCCATAGCTTCAACGGCCTGACCCAGCGACTTTGTTGCGAACTTGTGACGCGCGGCCACGAAATCAGCATTGAATTCGACATTGCCGATGCGGTCAGCGAGGAGGCCGTGGCCCTGTTCCGGCCGGATTTGATCATCGCTCCGTTCTTGAAACGGGCGATTCCCGAGTCGATCTGGTCGCGCCATTGCTGCCTGATCGTCCATCCCGGGCCGGTTGGCGACCGCGGCCCATCGGCACTCGATTGGGCGATTCAGGGGGGCGCCGGGGAGTGGGGTGTCACAGTGTTGCAGGCCGAGGCTGAAATGGATGCGGGGCCGGTCTGGGCGTCGGCGAGCTTTCCGATGCGTTCGGCCCGAAAAGCCTCGATTTATCGACACGAAGTGACCGAAGCAGCCGTCCAGGCGGTGATTGCTACGGTCAACCGGAAAAATGAGCCAAATTTCAAACCGGCGCGCGTGCCGGGGCAGGCGCACGCGCTGATCAGGCAGGCTGACCGCGCCATTGACTGGCGCAGCGAAACCAGCGCCGCCATCCTAGCCAAGCTCAACGCGGCCGACGGCTTCCCTGGCGTCGCCGATGAACTGTTCGGCCAGCCCTGTCATCTCTTCGATGCCTGGCCGGAAGCGGCGCTCAAGGGCGAGCCGGGTAGCCTGCTTGGCCGCCGTGAAACGGCTATCTGCCGGGCGACGGCCGATGGCGCCGTGTGGCTCGGCCACATCAAACGCGCCGGTGGCATCAAGCTGCCGACAACGCTGGCTTTCGCGGAGGCTGCCGAGCTGCCAGAGTTGCCGCTAGACGGCGGCTACTGGAAATCGCCGACCCCGACCTGGCAGGACATCGCCTACGAAGAGGCTGGCGGCGTCGGCTTCCTGAGCTTCGAGTTCTACAACGGTGCGATGAGTACCGGCCAGTGCCGACGCCTGACCGAGGCCTTTCAATGGGCGACGACACGGCCAACCCAAGTCATCGTGCTGCGCGGCGGCAGCGATTTCTGGTCGAATGGCATCCACCTCAACACCATCGAAGCGGCCGAAAGCCCGGCCGACGAGTCGTGGGCCAACATCAACGCCATCGACGATCTGGCCGAGGCCATTTTGCGCTGCGAAACGCAGTTGACCGTGGCCCCGAGCCGCCGATTTCGTCTGGGTGCGCGACGGCGTCATGCTCAACCCGCATTACAAGAACATGGGCAATCTCTACGGTTCGGAATTCTGGACCTACCTGCTGCCGCCGCGCGTCGGCGATGAGGGGGCGAAAGCCATCATGCGCCACCGCCTGCCGATGACGGCGCCGGAAGCCGTCAAACTCGGCTTTTACGACGCCTGCCTGCCCGGCCCCGGCTTTGCCGTCGATGTCGCCCGGCGCGCCGCTGAACTGGCCGCTGCGCCGGATTTCGCCGAAAAACTCGCCGCCAAGCAGGCCAAACGCCGCGCCGACGAAGCCGCCAAGCCGCTGGCCGCCTACCGCGCCGAGGAACTGGCTGAAATGCGCCGCAACTTCTACGGCTTCGACCCCTCGTATCACGTCGCGCGCTATCATTTCGTCTCCCGCTCGGCCCATTCGTGGACGCCGCGCCACCTTGCCCGCCACCGCGATCTCGACTGGAAAGTTCCGGCATGACCCTTCCGTCTTCCCACAGCAGCCTGCGCCGCCTGCCGGCCATCCTCGTCGTCGACGACGAGGTACGTTCGCAGGAGGCCTTGCGGCGGACGCTGGAAGAGGATTTCGAAGTGCTCTGCGCCTCGAGCGCCGACGAGGGGATGGAAATCCTCTTGCGCGAGCAGGCGATCCGCATTGTCCTCTGCGACCAGCGCATGCCGGGGACGACCGGCGTCCAGTTTCTCAAGGAAGTCCGCACCCGCTGGCCGGACATCGTGCGCATCATTCTCTCCGGCTATACCGACGCTGAGGACATCATCACCGGCGTCAACGAGGCTGGCATCTGGCAATACCTGCTCAAGCCCTGGCAACCCGAGCAACTGCTCCTGACCCTGCAGCGCGCCGCCGAAGTCTGGCGTCTGCAGCAGGAAAACCAGCGCCTGTCGCTCGACTTGCGTACCGCCGAGCCGGTGCTCAAAAAGCAGGTTGAAAGCAAGCAGGAAAAGGTCAAAAGCAGCTTCGGCCTGGCTAGCCTGATCCGCGCCCCGGGCAGCCCGATCAACGCCGTTTGCGACATGGTCGGCCGCGTCGCGCCCTTCGACCTGTCGGTCATGGTCACCGGCGAGTCGGGCACCGGCAAGGAAATGATCGCCCGCGCCATCCACTACGAGAGCAGTCGGGCGAGCAAGGCCTTCATCACCGAAAACTGCGGCGCGCTGCCCGATAACCTGCTCGAATCCGAGCTCTTCGGCTACAAGCGCGGCGCCTTCACCGGCGCCGTCGATGATCGCGTCGGCCTCTTCCAGCAGGCCGATGGCGGCACCTTGTTTCTCGACGAAATCGGCGAAACCAGCCCGGCCTTCCAGGTCAAGTTGCTGCGCGTGCTGCAGGAAGGCGAGTTCCGCCCGCTCGGCAGCAACCGCCCGGTGCATGTCGACGTCCGGGTCATCGCCGCGACCAACCGCGATCTTGAAGACGATGTGCGCACCGGCCGTTTCCGCGAAGACCTCTATTACCGGCTGGCCACCATCGCCCTGCATGTGCCGCCCTTGCGCGACCGGCCGATGGACCTGCCGCTGCTCGCCCGGCGCCTGCTCGTCAGCAGTTGCAACGCCCTCGGCAAGCCGGTCGAAGGTTTCACCAACGAGGCGCTTGCCTGTATTGCTGCCTACCGCTGGCCGGGCAATGTGCGCGAGTTGCAGAACGAAATCCTGCGCATGGTTGCGCTGTCCACGACACCGCTGCTCGGTCCCGACCTCCTCTCGCCGCGGGTGTTGCGCACGCCGGTCGGCGAGTTTGATGAAAACAAGCCATCCGATGAGCTGGCCTGGGCGGCCGGCCTGAGCGGCGGCCTCAAGGAGCGCATGGACCAGCTCGAAATGCACGTGCTCAAGGAGGCGATGAGTCGCCATCGCTGGAACAAATCGCGGGCGGCGCGGGAGTTGGGTCTGTCGCGCGTCGGCCTGCGCGCCAAGCTGGTCCGCCACGGGCTGGAGCAGGCCGAATGAAGGTCCTCTGGCTGCAGAGCGGTGGCTGCGGTGGCTGCACGCAGTCGATGCTTTGTTCCGAACCGCGTTCGCTGTTCGACGAATTGCGCGATGCCGGCATCGAATTCCTCTGGCACCCGGCGCTCTCGGTCGATAGCGGTGAGGAAGCGCTCGCTATCCTCGAAGACTGCGCCGAAGGGCGTCTCGCCTTCGACGCCCTGTGCATCGAAGGGGCCATGCTGCGTGGGCCGAACGGCACCGGCAAGTTCCACCTGATGGCCGGCAGCGGCCGACCGCTGACCGAATGGGTAGCCCGTCTGGCCCGCCACGCCAAATGGGTGTTCGCCATCGGTTCATGCACGGCCTACGGCGGTTTTTCGGCCAATACGCCGGGCAATCCGCTCGAAGCCTGCGGCTTGCAGTTCGACGAGCAGACGCCGGGCGGTTTGCTCGGCGCCGGCTTCCAGTCGGCGGCCGGCCTGCCAGTCATCAACATCGCCGGTTGCCCGACCCATCCGGGCTGGGTCGTCGACACGCTGGAAAAAGCCGTTTTGGAAGGGTTGACCGTAGCGGACCTCGATGAATATGGACGGCCGCTGCTTTACGCCGGCGAACTGGTCCATCACGGCTGCGCCCGCAACGAATTTTACGAATTCAAGGCCAGCGCCATGAAGCAATCCGACCTCGGCTGCCTCATGGAAAACCTCGGCTGCAAGGGCACCCAGGCCCACGCCGACTGCAACCTGCGGCCGTGGAATGGCAGCGGTTCCTGCCTGCGCGGCGGTTTTGCCTGCATCGCCTGCACCGAACCCGGTTTCGAGTCGCCCGGCCACGCGTTCCAGGAAACGCCCAAGCTGGCCGGCATCCCGATCGGCCTGCCGACCGACATGCCGAAAGCCTGGTTCGTCGCGCTCGCCGCGCTGTCCAAGTCAGCGACGCCAAAACGGGTGCGCAACAATGCTGTCGAGGACCATCCGGTGGTCATGCCGGCAATTCGCAAAAAAGGTGGCGGCAAGTGAGCCGGATCGTCGTCGGACCATTCAACCGCGTCGAAGGCGATCTCGAAGTGGCGCTCGAACTCGACGCCGGCCGCATCCAGTCGGCGCAGGTCAATTCGCCGCTCTTCCGCGGCTTTGAGCAAATCATGGTCGGCCGCGCCCCGCTCGATGCGCTGGCCATCGTGCCGCGCATCTGCGGCATCTGCTCGGTCGCCCAGTCGGCGGCCGCCGCCTCGGCGCTGGCCGGGGCGATGGGCGTCGTTCCTACGGTCAACGGGAAAATATCGCGAAATTTGATCTGTGCCACCGAAAACCTGGCCGATCACCTGACGCATTTCTACCTCTTTTTCATGCCCGATTTTGCCCGCCCGGCCTATGCCGACCGGCGCTGGTATCCGGCCGTTGCCCAACGCTTCACAGCGGTCAAGGGTGACGCCGCCGCCGAGGTGTTGCCGGCCCGTGCCGGCTTCCTCCGGCTCATGGGCTTCCTCGCCGGCCGTTGGCCGCACACACTGGCCATCCAGCCCGGCGGCAGCACGCGGGCGATCACGGCCGGCGAGCGTATCCGCCTGCTGGCACTGCTCCGCGAATTCCGCGGTTTTGTCGAAAAACGCCTGTTCGGGGATTCGCTGGCCGCTGTTGCCCAGCTTGCCAGCAAGGACCAGCTACTGGCCTGGGCCGATGGCCGGCCCGGCGATTTCCCCGCCTTCCTGCACGCCGCCAGCGACCTCGGTCTCGATAAACTCGGCCGCGCCTACGACGCCTTCCTGTCCTACGGTGCTTACGATTTGTTCCCGGCCGGCACCTGGCAGGCCGGGCAGGCGGCAGCTTTCGACCCGGTCGCCATCGATGAAGATACCGCCAGCGCCTGGCTGGCTGCCGGCCAGGCGCGCCACCCGGCGCAGGGCGAAACCATCGTCGATGCCGACAAGCCCGATGCCTACACCTGGTGCAAGGCGCCGCGCTACGCCGGCCAACCCTTCGAGGTCGGCGCGCTGGCCCGCCAGGTCATCGCCGGTCACCCGCTGGCCATCGACCTGATCCAGCGCGACGGCGCCAGCGTCATGGCCCGCGTCGTCGCCCGCCTGCTCGAACTGGCCCTCGTCCTGCCCGCCATGGAAGGCTGGGTCAATGCCCTGCAGCCCGGCGAACCCTTCTGCGCCCACGGCGAGATGCCCGACGACGCCACCGGCAGCGGCCTCGTCGAAGCCGCCCGCGGCAGCCTTGGCCACTGGTTGAGCGTCAGGCATGGCCGCATCGAGCGCTACCAGATCATCGCCCCGACCACCTGGAACTTTTCGCCGCGCGATGCTTCCAACCAGCCCGGCCCGCTCGAACAGGCGCTGGTCGGTCTGCCGGCCGGCGATGGCGCACCACCAACCGTGCAGCATGTCGTGCGCTCGTTCGATCCATGCATGGTGTGTACCGTGCATTAGTCCTGAAAGCCCCATTTGGCGGGCTTCTCAGGAGTGTTCACCAAAAGTTCACCAAATGTTTACCAAACGCCCGCTGTTATTTCGAAAATCTATTGTTTCAGGTATGGGCTACTAGCCGCTCTTGTTTCTTCAACGTAGCGAAAATGTCTCATAGATTGGTGTTGCTATACTGACGGCGAAAACTCGAAATGGCTAAATGTGCCTAAATGATTTGCACACATTCGTTGGCATCATAGGCAGCTGGTATATCAGATTTTGGAATCTACTAAGGGACAGTTTAGGACGAGATATGGCAGATAAAGAGGAAGAAGAAGGTGCTGTTGTCAGCCCTATGATTTCACCAGGCCAAAAGCAGCAAGGCCTTTTCGGTTCCGGGGGAATTCAGCTTACCGATGAAGAAGCTGCTAGCCCTGTGACGACAAAGTTTCTACGTCATTTGAACTCGACTCATGAAGCAACAATAAGTGCTCTCCGCTCATACGAGAGTCAGTACTATTGAGGTGCCCCCGGTTTTAGTGCCAAGGTCAGGCGCGCCCTGGTGACTTCATGGCGGGGCGCCCTGGTCGGTTCGACCGGGTTGCTGTGAGTCCAGCCCGCGGCCATGGCTTCGCGGAACAGATCGAGCAGCAATGAGCGTACCGCCTGGCCCATGCGCGCATGCCCTTTCCATTGGGCCAGGAACTCCGCAACGTGCCGGGTGGTGATTCTGCCGATCAGGTCGCTACCGTGCTTTTCCCGCAATGCCCGCAGGCGCTGGCGGTATGTGCTCAGTGTCCCAGGTGAAAGCTTGCGCTCTGCCAGTATGGTTTCGTACTGGTCGCACCATGCTGCCAGCGTGTTGCCTTTATTTCCGTCGAGACGATCAACCAGGCGGGCCTGCTCAAGGCTTTCCGTCAGCGCCAGATTAGCCTCGATTGCTTCATTGATGGCTTGCCGCTTGTCTTTCCCCAGTGAGTAGACTTTACCGTCCCTTGGGTCAGTCCAGGCGAAGTAACCCCGCCGAACGTAAAGGTTCGGCGGCAGGTCGCGGGTGGCAGCGGAGCGGCGACGGCCCATGTGCTCAGCGGGCGATTCGATCAATCAGGCGGCCGGTGCCTTGGCGCTGCCTGGCTGCCGATGCCACAACAGGTGCAGGGCTGCGGTAGTCGCAATAATGGGCGCTCGGGCTGACGTAGTAGGTTCTGCCGTGCTTTTCCGGGGTCGGGATAATCAAGGAATCCCGCGCCCAGCGGCGCAGGGTGTTGATGTGGGGTGAAGCCTCTCCATAGGTGGCAACTGCCCAGGCTTCCAGGGTAATGAGTTTGGCGGCCATGTTATTTGACTTGTTTCAGGATTGCGCGCGCATTGGCACGGGCAAGCAGCTTTGGCGGGTGCTTGTACCCGGGGGAAATGCTGCGGATATAGACATGCAAGCGGCGAATGTTGGCGCCCGCATCCAGGTCATAGCGAGGGTGGAAAACCCGTTCTTTCATGGTGTGCTCCTCTCAGGATACGCGGCGCAACTCGGGCGCCATTGGGGTAAATTCGATGACTTCGGCGGTGCCAACATCGGCCAGCATGGCTCCAATGCGCTCCTGCATTGCTTCCAGTTCAGCGGCCAGTTGGCGGGATTTATCGCCGCTCCGGAGAGCGGTGTTTTCGGCGATAAGGGAGCCTACTTGCCCCTCTAATTTCGCAACGTGCAGCATGAGAATCGAAAGTCGGTTGTAGAGTCCAGGAAGCCCCTTGATTTCCTCGGGCTTCACCGCCAAGCGGTCGTTGTCGGGGCAAATCAACGCGGCGGTTTGTCTGTTGATGAACCAGCCGTCCCATTGCTTGTGTGAAAGGCGCTGGCTGGCGGTGAGGCTGAGCAGACGCAATGCTTCGAATGGTGCGGCCGGTGTCTCGGCATCGCCGGATTCCCAGCGGCATATCGTTGAGCGATGAATTCGCAGGTAGGCGGCGCATTGCTCCGTTGTCAGGCCCAGGACTTTCGTTCGCAGGAAGCGAAACCGGCTGCCGGTGATTTGCCGCCATGGCTCAGACTCGATAAACCAGGCGGGGAAATGACCATCAAATACCTGGGCAATCCCCTTGGCGTACCTACTGTGCAGCCATTCGGGATCAGCACCATTCATGCAGGCGGCCCAGTCGGACCGCTTGCTCGATGATGTGACGCGGTTGCGGGTTTTTTTGGAGTTGCTATGCTGTTTGGTAGCCATGGCTGGATGCCTCAATCATTCGGTTTTGGTTGGGTGGCATCCCGGCTGGCGCGCTGGGATTGCTGCCCTTTCTTTTTTTGCAGTCAGGCAGTGAAAAAACCTTCGATTTCTCATCAAAACTGTCATTTTCAGAACGCACCGAATTGGTGCGCGTACAGTTATTGACACGAGTCCAAGGTGAAGCAACCCGCACGCCCCAGCGTGAAACGACCTCCCAGGCGTGGCGAACCGACTCAAAAACATCGCCGCTCGGCTTCCATTCCAAGCCCGCCGTTTCGGCCGGCAAAGCCTTTCCATAGCGGTCCTGACCATCGGCATCCCGTTTGTCCAGTTTCAGCAGGTAATCCTTCACTCGCTTGACCTTGCCGCCGATGGCTTTCCAGAAACGGCAGAAGTCAGCACGGTCGCTGCCTTGCTTTTGTGCTGCCTGCCAGGCCTCAGCAAAGCCGGCCGGTGCTCCATCCAGGCATGACTCAGGGATTCGGCGCATTTCGCGCCATAGACCTACTGGCGGCGATCCGAAAAACTGGAACTGACGAATTCCATGGGTCGAAGCCCAGGCTCGCAGGCGCTGCGCTGCTGTTGCTGCGTCGTCGCCAAATAGGCCATCGGTCAGCCCGGCTGCATCCGTGCCCTTGGCGATGTATTTGGCGATGTACGAGACTGCGTCACCCCGGCGCGGATCAATGTCCTCGAAACGTACCCGGCGCTTTTGGGCACCTGGCTCATTTGGGGAGTCGGCCAGGGCGTAGCTGTGAATGATTTCCTTGGCGCGTTCCAGCTGCTCCGGTGGCACGAAAAGCAGCAAGTTCCAGTGCGGCGTACCGTCGTGGTTTGCCTCGGTAGTGCGCATGCCGTAGAAGCAGATGCCCTCCCGGTCAAACATGGCCCTGATACGCTGCCAAAGCCCTTGCAGGTAGTCCTGCGCTGCGCGTGGCGTTGTTCTGTCAAATCGAGCGTTTGGAATTGCCTTTCCGGTCGCCTGGTCGATCTTGAACACGTGCATTCGGCTGGGACATGTCACGACAGCAAAGAGGGGGGCATGCCCGTATTCCTTGGCATAGTCGGCCATGCCGCGAATCTGCACCATGAGGCCGGATCGCCTATGGCTGGGGTTGGCGTTGGAAACGTCGCTCAAGTCAGCCAGCGAGAATTCATCGCCGTTTTCGTTGGCAAGGATGGTTTCTTCCATCATCTTGCGGTTTCTCTTTCGCTGGGTGATATGACGGTCATAGGTTTCGTTGCTGCAGTACAGTCCGGCGGTGACATTGACGAACCCCAGCTCGCGGGCAACGCATTCGAAACGACGAGCAGCAGCGCGCTTGAGGCGTGCCTGCCACCACTCCCAATCGGTCATTGCAGTGATTGCGGCGTCATCGCTGAAGGCACTATCCGGCGGCTCGACACCGTAGCGGGCGCACGACTCAGCCTGAAAGCGGCGAAGCTGGGCAACATCGGTAGCGATAGCAGCTAGGTGAAACATCTTGTTTGCCTGCTCGATTGCCAACGCTTTGCACTCATCTAGCCCGGCGTTCAGGGGGATTTCAGCTTCTTTCCATTTGTTGCTGGTTTCCATCAGCCACATGTTGGCGGCTTGAATGCCAAGTTCTTTGGTTTTGATGCTGTGCCACTTCTTGGCAGCTCTCGCCCATCGAAAAGGCAGCTCGCGCAGTTGATCCTTTTCCCAATCCTTTTGCGCTTCGGCCTCTCGCTCAAGAAAGCAATCCAGGCGCTGCGCTCTTGCAGCAACGCTGTTTTCCATGAAACCAGCCTGATACGTCATGGCCGCGCTCATTGGATTTCCTTCACGACTTCAAAACGGGCGCCTGGGTAGGCTTGCTCAGCCCTGAGCGCAATGCCTTTGGCTATATGGGATTCCGCGTAACCGGTGGCGGTGTCTTGCCTGCTGCATGGGGTGAAGTAGCCCCTATCCCAGCCGAGAAATTTCCCGGCTAGGCTTGGGGTGTCGCGTGATCCGCGTTCAAAACGGAGGACGAAATTTGCCCCTACGGGCTGCTGGCGCGCAGCTTTCATGGTGGCTTACCTCAGTTTTTCGTTTTGGGGATGGTGCTTTGTTGCTGCTGGGCGAACAGTGCCAGGCCAACTAGAGCCGCAACGACCATAATCGCGGCCCCGGAACCTTTTCCAGTCAGCATGGAAACCGGAGCGATGGGGTTCATTCTTCACCCCCTTCCAAATCGCTACTGCTGGTCGCCTCGTCGGGCATTACCTTAGTCGCTTGGGGCTGGCTGCCGACGATGGCAATGGGAGAGGTTGCGAAGAAGGTTGCCAGCAGATCGGCATGCGTTACTGGTTCAACGCCGGCAGGCATGGCTGAAACGATGTTGCGGCCTTGCAGGATGCGGAAGAGGAGATAGTTTTCGGCCATGGCGCCGAACAGTTCGCGCTGTTTGGCTTCGGTTTCTTCGTCATAGGTACTGAGGAATCCACCCTTAAGCGGCGATTGCAGGATGGCAGCAATGCGATCATCGTTGCCATCCATGCGCCCCAGAGTCTGATCGACCGCCTCAGGCTCTACCCGGTCGCTGACGTAGAAGCACATACGGGAGACTGGCCGAACCATGGCGCCGCCGTGGGCCGGGGTTTGTTGTTGCCCGGCCTGAATTTGGTCGGTTGCCTGGGTGGTGACCGTCACCGTTTCGGTGAAGTCGATACCCTTCTGGTTGTAGTAGTCGCGCAGGCCTTCAAGGAAAGGCATGTCCGGCACGAAACGGCCGGTTTCGAAGTTCTTGAGCTTGTGGCCTGGAAGGCAGCTTTCTTCGATTACGTTGGCTTGGGTAAGACCAAGCTGGAAGCGGGCAGCACGGGACTGCTCAGCGTTGATTGGAAGGGTTTGGGGTATCCGCATGGTTCCTCAGTGTCGAGTTTAATAACAAATGTTGTGAAACTTGACAAACTATAGTTGTCCTAGATTCTGGTGTCAACAACAAGAACATTTGTCGCGATACTTGACATTGAAGGGCGAAAAAAAGGGCCGCGATATGCGGCCCGCTTATGTCGTTATTTATCTTCTGGTGGTGCCGGATCAAGCGGCCCTGGGTAAATGATCTCCCCACCCACGATCTCTCCCTCATCGAACTTCAGTCCAGTTCCCCAATTTGTGGCGCCAGACTCGGCAGACTCGCGGATAGCTTCTTCTATTGTACTCGCCTGCATTTCTGCCTTAATTTTTTCACTCCACTCCTTGGATAATGTTCTTGCCAACATCATCAGGCCAGATAGGCGAATATCGCCCAATTCTCGACCGGCCAACGACAGCATGAGCGAGCCTATAAGCTCGCGCTCATGCGGCTTAAGTAGGAATAACGCCAGGGACAACCGTAGCGCCTTTTCAAACTCATCGTCCCCTTGCAGATACTCCATGCTCGGGAGCGTCGCGTGAAAAGGCTTCTCGGCACCGTAAAGAAGCCAGTTTGGCGTAACGCGCAGAACCTCCGCCAAAAGCCTTATTTCACGCGCCCCTGGCTTTGTTTTCCCGCTCTCGTATCCGACCAGGACAGTTCTAGATATCCCCTCTTCGTTTGGGTCTATCAACTTCGTCCGGACGGACACAACCGATTGCGTCCAATCGCGAGCCTCGCGAGCCTCCTTGATGCGCTGTCCGATACCATCTTCGGGCACCGGTCGCCGTGGTGCCGCGTTCGATTTGTCGTCAGTTTTCTCTTTGGACATGGGGGCCATTTCTTCGGTTGAACCGACTGGAACACCTTTAGTCATGCGGCTTCCAGCCAGTTGCAGTAGGCCCGCACTATAGCCCCCGAATCCCCCGGCCGTCAAAGTGACGACCGGGCAGAAAAAACCCGCCGAGAGGCGGGCGTGGTTCAGAAGGCTAGCTTGAGTTTTTCTAGCCTGCTCACTGTTTGAGGCAATCGCTGCTTCAATAGGGTTGCCAAAAACTCGTCTTGAGTCTTTGGCGGATTCTTCAGCGATGCCCGCATCTCCCTCACTGCCTGGATGCAGGCGCTGGTGTCCAAGTCCAGTAGATCTGCAATGAAGTCGTCAGGATGGATCGCCTCAACCCCATATTCTGCCAGCGCCGAATTGGGAAAGTCCTTGAGGTTGAATGTGACGATAAGTTCGGCGCCGCACTTCATCGCCGCAGCCAGGACATGCCTATCATCCTTGTCTGGCATGCCGCCGATGCAGGGAATCAAATGCTCATATCCCTCGACCAAGCAGTCATGAATGTTGGAGTCGATCAAGTCAGCAGTTCGCTTGATCCTTTCCGGTGACAAATCTGAACGGTTGGCGAGTAGATTTCGAACCCATTCGTCCCGTATTTGTGCAGTCCAGCGTGCTCGAAATAGCCTTGTTGCTGCAAGGCGCAGCAACAAGTCTCTTATCGGGGCTGGGTAAAAAATGTTTGCATCATAGACAACCGTAAATTGGCTCATCAATATCCCATATCTAGTTCCTGGGCTTCCGCAGTTAGTTCGTCCAAAACAGCCTTGCGTGCCCGCTCCTCTTGAGCTTTGAACTGGAGGAGGTCGTTGTATCGGATGCGCCGATGGCTGCCCACTTTCCTGTGCTCGATCTTCTTTTCATCGAGCAGCTTGACCAGGTACGGCCTGGAAACCATGAGAATGTCCGCTGCTTGCTGGGTTGTTAGCTCAGCGTGCACGGGGACGACCTGCACGGCATTGCCCTGAGAAATGTTCACGAGGATGTCCATCAGCATTTGAACGGCAGAAGCAGGCAGATGGACTCTCTGCTCGCTGTGCCCCATGCAAACGGTGATTTCCTGGGTTTCTTCAGGGGTGGTCATAACCATCGACAACTCACGGCTTCCTTCCTTGGCCAGAGCCATTTCCTGCTCGGTCGGAAGATTGGGAAGCCCTTGTTGTACTGGTGTGTTCATTTGTATGTCCTGAGTCTCTTGAGGTCTATGAGGTCTATGAGGTCTATGAGGTCTATGAGGTCTATGAGGTCTATGAGGTCTATGAGGTCTATGAGGTCTATGAGGTCTATGCGGTCTATGCGGTCTATGAGTTTGGATTGAACATACCGTACCTGTGACTGTAGGCTACTTTCGACTTAATCGCAATAAACGAAACAAACGAAATTTCCGAAACGAATGTGTTGTGAGTTTTGAAAAGAACTTGGCGATTTCTTTCAAAGCTTCTGTCGCTTTGAAAAATTGCTTACATGGTTGGATTCGGCGGCGTTCACCAAATCCAACGCTAAGCCTTTGATTTTTATTGTGCGCAATGTTGCATTTTTGTTGCTTTTGCTGCGGCCTAAAACGCAAGTAAACTACTGATGTTGCATTGAAAAGACAGTTCGTTTCCCCTGCGCATGGTGTGCACGGTGCATTAGCTTGGTGCGTTTCCTGAATGTTGTGCCGGGGAAAGTGTTTTGCCGGTTTTGTCCGAAATCAACCAAGCCGCTAGCCAGTTTTAAGAGCGACAATGCGATAAATCAGACCTGAAACAGGTAAGCCCCATACCCCGCATGAGCCTCACCAGAATTTCCAAAAGCCTTGTCACCCGAATGATCCTGTTCGGGGTTTTGCTCGTCGTGTCCGGCGCATTAGCCCGCTATTTCTTGCTCGGCAAGTTTTTGCGCGAGGACTTGATCGAGGTTGTTTCGGCGCAGCAAATCGCTTTGGCCAAGGCCGTTGCCGGCGATGTCGATCATCAATTGACGACGCGGTGGACGACGCTGAGTCGTCTCGGGGAAACCTTTCCGCTTGAGATGATGCAGCAGCCCGACCGCTTGACTGACTGGCTGGCCGAGCGTCGCCGGATCAATCCCGTGTTTTTGCCAGGCTTGGTGGTGGCCGACAAAGCGGGAATCATCATTGCCGATTTTCCCGCTGTGCCCGGGCGAAGAGGGGCGTCAGTCGCCGATATCCCGGATTTTGCCAAAGCCCTTGCCGGGCATGCCGGCATCGGGAAACCCCAGTTCGGGGCGTTTGCCAAAAAGCCGGTTCTGCCCATGGGCATTCCGCTGAAGGATAAACAGGGGGTTGTCCAGGCTGTCCTGGTCGGCATCAGCGCGCTGGATTCACCCGGTTTTCTCGGGCCGGTCTATAGCGGGAAAATTGGCAAAACCGGCGGCTATCTGCTGATTTCGCCGCGGGATGGCCTGTTCGTAGCGGCCAGCGATCCCGACCTTGTTTTGAAACCCACCCCGCCGCTCGGCGTCAATCTTTTGCACGATCGCGCCATGCAGGGCTTTCGTGGCGCCGGGGTGACGATCAACGCGAAAGGCATCGAAGAGCTGTCGGCAATGGCCGAGGTGCCGAGTACCGGATGGTTTGTCGTCGCCCGGATGCCGACTGCCGAAGCCTTCGAGGCGGTGACGCGAGTCCAGGAGCGGGTCATCAAATACGGGATTTTCGCCGTCATCCTGGTCTGCGTCGTCGTCGGCGTGGTGTTCAGGTTTCTGCTGCGCCCGCTCTTTTCTGCTGCCGACCTGGCTGAACGCATGACCCAGGGCGAGCTTCCGTTGAAGCCCTTGCCGGTGGTTCGGGACGACGAGGTCGGCCATCTGACGAGCGCCTTCAATCGTTTGCTGGAAAAGCTCTCGACAACCCAGGCGGCGCTTGAGCGCATGGCGCATCATGACCCGCTGACCGGCCTGCTCAATCGCAATCTGCTGGCTGACCGGATGCAGCAAGCCTTCGCCCGCGCCAAGCGCAATGGCACCAAAGTCGCCGTCCTGTTCCTCGATCTGGATGGTTTCAAGCCGATCAACGACGAACTCGGCCACGAATTCGGCGATGCTGCGCTGGTCGAGGTGGCCCGCCGCCTGTCCGGGCTGGTTCGGCAAAGCGACACCCTGGCGCGGGTCGGCGGTGACGAATTCGTGATTGTCATTACCGATCTGGGGGCCAATGGCGACGAAGTGGTGAAAAAAATTGCCACCAAGTGCATCGAAGTCCTGTCCACTCCGGTCCAACTGCAAAATATCGCGCATCCGCTGGGCGTTTCGATCGGTATCGCCATGAGCGATGGCTTGAGCGACCCCGGCCAACTCCTCAAGGCGGCAGACCTGGCCATGTACGTCGCCAAAAAGAATGGGCGCAGTTGCTACGCCATGGCGCCCGAGTCGCACACAGCCCAAGGAAACGCATGACCATGCTTCAGACAACCCTCTCCAGCAGCTTCAACCGGTTTTTCGAGTCGGAAAAATCGAGCGGCATCGTCCTCATCTTCTGCACGATCATCTCGCTGCTCGTCGCCAATTCCGCCTTCGGGCCGGCCTATCTGGATTTCTGGCACATCAAGGTGGCCGGGCTGAGCCTTGAACACTGGGCCAACGACGCCTTGATGGCCGTGTTTTTCCTGTTCGTCGGGCTTGAACTGGAGCGTGAGCTCTATGTCGGCGAACTGTCGAATTTCCGCAAGGCACTGTTGCCGATCATCGCTGCCGCGGGCGGCATTGTCGTCCCGGCCGGGATTCACTACGCCCTCAATGCCGATCTGCCAACGCAAGCCGGGGCGGGCATTCCGATGGCCACCGACATCGCTTTCGCGCTCGGCGTACTGGCCTTGCTGGGCAGCCGGGTGCCGGCGTCGCTCAAGGTTTTCCTGACGGCACTGGCGGTCATGGACGATCTCGGGGCAATTGTCGTCATCGCCATTTTCTACACCACCCACTTTTCGCCCGCTTACCTGCTGGCGGCATTCGCCGTCTTTGGCGTGCTGATCATCCTCAATCGCCTGCGCGTCATGTCGCTGCTGCCTTATTTGCTGGGTGGCGTGCTGATGTGGTTCCTCATGCTCAAATCCGGCGTGCACGCGACCATAGCCGGCGTTTTGCTGGCTTTTGCCATCCCTTTCTCGGGCCATGGCAATGACGAATCATCGCCCTCGCATCACCTCGAACACCTGTTGTACAAGCCTGTCGCCTTCATCATCCTGCCCATTTTCGCGCTGGCCAATACCGGGATCATCATCGCCGCCGGCTGGCAGGAGGAATTGTTGTCGAGCAACAGCCTGGGCATTCTGGGCGGCCTCGTCCTCGGCAAGCCGCTCGGTATCTTCCTTGCCAGCCTGCTCGCCGTCGCGGTCGGGGTCTGCGTCCTGCCCGGCGACCTCAAGCGTCGGCACATCCTGGGCGCCGGCCTGCTGGGCGGCATCGGCTTCACGATGTCCATTTTCATCACCAACCTGGCTTTCCAGGATAGCCCGAGCCTCATCAACGCCTCGAAAATGGCCATCCTGATGGCCTCGCTGGCCGCCGGCGCACTCGGTTTCATCTGGCTCCGCTTGTCCAGTCCGCTACGAAATGCGACTTAGTGTCCTGACATCGATCATGCTCCGGGGCATTCTGTCCGCCATCCTGCTGCTCTGCTCCGGCGGTGCGGCGGCCGACAATTGCGACAATCTGCGGAACAATACCCAGGCCTATCGCGACTGCGTCTATGACTATTACGGGCGCAGCAACAGAGGAAACGCGCCGACGCCGTGGTGGAAAAATTACGATCCCAATGCGGGGGAAAAGGCGAATTCCGCCGATGCAGGGCCGTCTGATTTCGCCAGGCAGGCGGAGGCTGAAAGAAAAGCCGGCCTGGCGCGGGAGGAGGCCGCGCGCAACAAGGCGGTCGCTGCCGAGCGAGCCCGAAAGCGGGACTTTGATATTTCGTCGGAAGGAACGGAAAACGAGTTCCGGCGCCTGACCGTTCTGCGAACCAACCTGATTGCCGCCAATGCCGCCAAGAAAGGCGCCCTGAATGCCCGCGACTACGAAGACCTCATCGCTTCGTCTTACCCGCAATGGGATCTCATGGCCTACTGGGCCGGCAAGGCAGAGGCTCAATTGACTGGCAGGTTCAGGATTCTCAATGGCCTGGTCCGTTCCATGGGTTGCCCGGAGGTGACTCAGCTTGAGCGGAAAACGAATTGGGGGGCCAAATGCCCTGTCCACTATCGCGACGAGGCAATTCGCATCCTCCATGACGAAATGAAAACGGCGTCGAAGGCTGACCGCGTGCTCATCTGCTTTGCCGATTATGTCCATGTGCGCGGCGTTTTTACGGAGCAGGTCGAGGAAAGGGCGCGGCGCGAGCGGGTTTATCAGTCCTGCCTGAAGAATCTGGGGGATGTTCCGGTTGAAACCGCCCTGGCTTTCAACGAAACGGCCTTTTCGGTGGCGCATGGTAGCGATGTTTTCTTCATGTTCTTTAATCCGGTCCGCGAGTCGCTAAGGGACTTTTCCGATGTTCAGGCAATCTTGCGCTGGCGCCGCGAGGCCTCTTACAAGGAGAATCTGGCCAAGCGTCCCTATGAACATATCAGGCGTGAAATTGCCGAGGCGGCAGTGAGGCATGGTGACCGCCTCGACTGGTCCTATTCGCCGCCCGCCATGCCCTTCGAAGCCGGCCCCGCCACGGTGCGCCAGCTCAATCTGGCCCGGCCGCCTGGCGGCAAGAGCTATCAGTTCACGCGGGCGACCCCGCACGATACGCAGCTTGTCACCCCACAGCGGTGGACGGACTGGGAGAAGTCGATCGACGGCATTTACGATACGGCAGTCATGTATCACCAGGCCGGGAAACCGGCGTTCGCGGCGCTGACCTACGATGTCGCCCTGGACATTGCACAGACGGCCGGGCCGCCCAACAACCCCCGGATCAGCGAAGTGCTCAACATGCTCGGCGTCCTGTTCGGCACCCAGGGGCGCAAGGAAGAGGCCGAGCTGCTTTATCGCCGGGCCATCGCCGTGGGCGAGGCTGCCGGGAATGCGGAGACGGTGGAAGCCGCCCAGCATTTGTCGAATCTCGGCACCCTGCTTTTCGAAGGGCAGCGGGTCAGGGAAAGTGAGACGCTGCACCGGCGGGCCATTGGCATCCTCGAAAAGCGGCGCGGTGCCGAACATCCCCAACTGGTCGGCTATTTGACGAAACTGTCATTCCCGCTCCGGGTGCAGGGGCAAAGCCAGGAGGCGGTTAACGTCATGGCGCGGGCGCTGAGGATTCTCGAAAAGACCAAACCAGCCGACCTGCGCGAACTGGCGTCGGTGCATCAGTTCCTTGGTGCGGCCTACCGGGAAGCGGGCGATTTCCAGAAGGCCGAGCTGCATATCAACCAGACGCTCGCCATCCGCAAGCAGACGCTGCCGGCTGATCATGCAGACATTGGCTTTGCTTATGAAAGCCTGGCCAAACTCTATCGCCTGAGCGGCCGGCAGGGCGACGCCGAGCAGGCGCAGAAAATGGTCGATGCCATCAAGGCTCGGCAGAAATAGCATCTGGCCGGTGCCTCCTGGAATGCTACGGTCAACCGGAAAAAATGGCCAAAATTCAAATCCGCCCCGATTGATGCGGGCGGTTCCGGAAAATGACTTTGTAATTTTCCGGGGCGCTCATTAGACTGGGATTTGGCGAACCGCGCCGCCCTTGTCGAAGGAGTCCGAAATGTCCGCTCTCGTTGCCTTCTGGAATCTCGAAAACCTTTTCGCCCCGGAAGGCTATCCCGGGCGCGAGGCGTGGCTTGCCAAGGCCTTGCAGAAGGAGCTGAAGGGCTGGTCAGAGGCCTTGTTCCGGCGAAAGATTGCACAGTTGGCGTCGATCATCGGGCGCATGAAGGACGGTGCCGGCCCGGAAATTCTCGGTGTCTGCGAGGTCGAAAACCGCTACGCCCTGCAGGCCTTGGCCGACCAGCTCAATGCGGCGCTGCCGGCGCGCAATTACCAGCTCGTTCATGTCGATTCGGGGCGCGACCAGCGCGGCATCGATACGGCTTTCCTGTTCGATGCCAAGCAGTTCACGGCCAAGACGGACGAGCTGTTTTCGCATTGGGTCATGCGCCAGACCGGGACGCGCGACATTACGCAGATCACCTTCGTCGCGCCCTCCGGCAAGGCGTTGGTGATGCTGGCCAACCACTGGCCGTCACGTTCCTCGGCGGTTGGCAACGGGCCTGAATATTCGTCCGGTTTCCGGGCTACGGCCGGCGAGACGCTGGCCTACTGGCACGACCGGATTCGCCAGGAGAAGGGTGACAAGGTCGCGGTCATCGCGCTTGGCGACTTCAACGACGAGCCTTTCGACAAGTCCGTTGCGCTGCACGCCCAGGCCCTGCGCGACAAGGGCGATGTGACGCGGGCGCGGAGCGCCAAGTTCTACAACCTGAGCTGGGAATACCTGACGGCGACGGTGGCCGACCACAAGGGCAACGCGCGCCTGCTCAACGGCACGCTGTATTTTGCCGGCGATGCCGCCCTGTTCGACCAGATTCTCGTTTCCCCCGGCCTGCTCACCGGCAAGAGCGGCTGGCGGACGGTGGACGGTAGCGCCCGCATCGAGGCTTATCCGCCGATGGTCAGCCATCGGGTCGGCGAGGGGCCGATCCGCTTTGGCCTGCCGGATGGCGATGCCGCCGCCAACGTCAATGTCGACGGTTACAGCGACCACTTTCCGGTATCGGTGCGCATCGAAGAGGTTTGAAAGGGGGCGCAGCATCGCGCCTCGCCTTCAGAAACCGATCTTCCGGCTCCGTCCCATCCTCGCCTGTTCGAAATCCCGCCCTTCGAGCCAGTTGCGGCCTTCCAGCTTGGCCGTGCCGAAGGCGGCGAGCAGACGTTTACGCATGTCGCGCGGTGGCAGCGAGCCGAGCCGTTCGAGTACCGCTTCGTCGGCTTCCGGCGGGAAACCCCAGTCGTGCTGGCCGACGATCTCGCGGTACAGCGCGGCGGCGATGCTGATCGCCGCATCGTGGTCCGGGCGCGGCACTTCGTAGACGTTCATGCGGTTGAGGATGGGTTCGGGAATCGAACGTTCGTCGTTGGCCGTCGTCACCCACAGAATGTGCGAGGCATCAATGTCGATGTCGATGAACTCGTCCTTGAAGGCGCGCGCGGTGTCATGCTCGAGCAGGCCGTAGAGCGAACCCATCGGGTCGTAGCGCGAATCTCCCCCGGCCTTGTCGATTTCGTCGAGGACGACGATCGGGTTGGCGTAGTCGCCATGCACCAGCGTGTGCGCCACCTTGCCCGGCTTGGCGTTGTTCCACTGCGACGAGGCGCCGGAGAGGACCCAGCCGGCGGTCAGCGAGCTCATCGAAATGAATTCGTGGCCGGTGCCCAGCCGGTTGGCCAGTTCGCGGGCGAAATGGGTTTTGCCGATGCCTGGCTCGCCGAGCAGCAAAATAGGCGTGAAGCTCATCGGCTCGTTGCCGGCGACCGAGAGGGCGACGTATTTTTTGAGATCGTCGATGACGTCGCTGAAATTGGGGCAAGTGTCGTAGAGGTCGTCGATCATGTCGGCGCCGGTCGGGCGGATCAGGAAACGGCCGCCGCCGCGCTGCTTCATCTTGTCGTAGAGGCTGGCCAGCGCTTCGTTGCGATTGCCGGCTGCTTCTTCCATGGCGCGGTCGATGGCCGCCACGTCGTAGATGGTGTACGGGTTTAGTCCAGCATATTTCGTTCCCGGTGCCGGCGAGTGGTCATCGAGAAGGAGTGCAAACCCTTGGCGCAAGCGGATTTGCGGCTTTCAACAAGGGTCAAATGGTGATTTCAATTTTGGCCATTTTTTCCGGTTGACCGTAGCAATCCGACAATTTGTGCCCCTCTTTGGAGCGTTCAATGCTCCGGGTAGAGCAGTTGTTGCGCTGTCTCGAATAGCTCACGTTCCTCGAAACGGACGTGGTCGTTGAGCAGGGTGGCGAAGCGGGCGAGAAGCTCGCCATCAGGCTCGGCAAGGCGCCGGTTCAGATCGCGCAATTCGGCGTGCTCGGCCCGCGTGCGCGCCACCAGTTCGCCGGCTCCGGCAGCAGCCAGCGCCGGCAACAGGTCTTTTTCTTCGCACTGGAAATGGGGTTCCAGCTCTTCGCGAAAAGCTGCGACGATCTTTTCCGCCGCCTCGGCGATGGCCAGTGCGTGGGCGGAATCGGCAGCAAAGCGGGCCAGTCGGGCCAGCTTGAGGGCGGGGTGGTGTTCGCGCGACAGTTGCTGCAGGGCGGCATGGCGTTTCATCGGGCACCTCTTTTGGTGTTACTGCGGACCAGCGTCACCAGCGTTGCAATGAAGACGAGCAGGACCAGCCCGTTGAGCAGGGCGGCGGTGTGGCGCAGATCGAAATTGTCGGCTAGCCCGCCGAAGACGCGCAGCGCCAGGGTTAGATGGAGCAGCGCGAGCGGCAGGTAAAGGGTCGGGTGGTAGGGGATTTTGATGCGGGTGACGGCCGGGAAAATGATCGGCGCGTGGCCAAAGACCATCGAAAACACGAAACCCAGTCCGATGGCGTGCAAGGCTGCATCGCGCCATTCATGACCCGGCGCAAAGGCGCCAGCCAGGCCGAGCAGGCCGGCGGCAGCGAGCCAGGCGTAGCCGGAAAGCAGGCAGGCGGCGATGAAGCGGGTCAGCCCTTCGGTGTTGATATTGCGGCGGGCGATGTCGTAACGCAGCAGCCAGAGGGCGAGGGCGATCAGGCCGGTGGCGAAAAGCTGGTCGAGCCCGGCCGCTGCGCCGAGAAGCAGAACGCCGACAATCCCGATGAACAGTTTTTGGGCAAGCGGTGGCGTCGGCAGAAATCGGGTCAGTTCAAGCCGTTCGCCGGCAATGGTCAACACCAGAAAAAGCAGCCACCAGGCGACGGCGACGCTGACGTTTCCCGTTGCCAGCCAGACGAGATTGCCGACCAGCCAGCAGCCGGCCGCCAGGGTCAGGATGATGGTGAAAACGGCGACCTGACGGCGCAGGGCCACGGCGCTGGCGGCGATCAGACCAGCCGCGCCAAGGCTGCCGAGGATCTGGCCGAGCTGCAGCGGGGCGCCGGCGAGTAGCGCAATACCGCTCGCGCCGGCCGCCAGCGGGGCGAGGTAGGCCCAGTTCCGGCCAGCCGCGACGGCGCGTTCGAGGCTGATCACCGTGCCGAAAAAGGCGGCGATCATGAGCGGCCCATGCACGCCGGCCGCCTGCATGGCGGGTGCGGGCACCTCCCAGCCGAGGCGGGCGAGGCCGGCCATGACGCCACCGAGCAGCGAGAGCATGCCGAAAAAGAGCAGCGGCAAGCGGCCGCCGGGTTTGAGGTCGGCCATTTACGCGCTGTCCGCCTCGTTCCAGCCCAGGCTCAGCCGGCATTTCTCGCTCATCATCGACGGCGCCCAGGGCGGTTCCCAGACGAGGCGGATTTCCGGCTGGCAATCGGCCGGCAGGATGCGGTCGAGTTCGGCGTAGGCGTCATCGACGATCATCTCGCCCATCGGGCAGGCCGGCGAGGTCATGGTCATTTCGATGAGCAGCTTGCTGCCGTCGACTTCGATCCGGTAGATCAGCCCGAGATCGACAATATTGGCGCCGACCTCGGGGTCGACCACCTTGCGCAGGGCGGCGCGGATCTGTTCGTTATCGAGGGCAGCGGTCATCGGAGCCAGACGTTAGAATGTGGTGCGGCCATCCTAGCAGCGCGTTTGATGGCCATCTTTAGCACGGAGCAAAAACATGGAACGCTTCACAATTTCTCTGGATGAGGCTTTGGCCAAGGAATTCGACCAGTTGATCGCGGCCCGCGGCTACAGCAACCGCTCGGAAGCCGTGCGCGACCTGATCCGCGGCGCCATCGAAAGCGACCGCCAGCGCGAAACACCCTCCGGCCACTGCGTCGCCAACCTGTCCTATGTTTACAACCACCACGAACGCGAATTGGCCGAACGCCTGACCGGTCTGCAGCACGATCATCACGACCTGACCGTGGCGGCGTTGCACAGCCACCTCGATCACGACAATTGCCTCGAATCGGTGATTTTGAAAGGCTCGACGGCCGATGTCCGCCAATTTGCCGATGCGCTGATGGCCGAACGCGGCGTCCGCCACGGCAAGCTCAACGTCATCGCCCTCGCAGCGGAACATCATCACGCCCACGACGAACACGGCGAAGCCCATGTCCACTATCGTCCCGCCCGCTGATCTGGCCGGCGATTCGCCCCTGCCGCCGGGCGGCGAACAGGCGTGGATCGAAGTCATCCAGAAGATGGACGAGGTCTACAACGACCTCCTGCAATACGAGGTCGCCCTCGAAGAAAAGAACGCCGCGCTTGAAGAGTCGCATCAGTTCATCGAGAGTGTCCTCGCCTCGATGTCGGACATCCTGATCGTCTGCGACCGCAACGGCAGCATTGAAGAGGTCAATTCCTCTCTTCTCCACATCTCCGGCAAGACGGTCGGCGAACTCGAAAAGACACCGGTTTTCGACCTCTTTGCCGACGACATCGAACGCGCCAAAGCGCGCGACATCTTCGCCCGTTACGGCCGCGAAGGCGTTCATGACTGCGAGTTCTTCCTGCGTGCCGGCGACGGTTCGACCGTGCCGGTGTCGATGAACTGCACGCCGCGTCTGTCGCAGACCGGCAAGCTCATGGGCATGGTGGTCACCGGCCGCCCGGTCGGCGAACTGCGCCGCGCCTACTCCGCCTTGCGCCAGGCGCACGACGACCTCAAGCGGACGCAGGGCCAGTTGCTGCATGCCGAAAAGATGGTGTCGCTCGGCCGTCTGGTCGCCGGCGTGGCGCACGAACTCAATAACCCGATCAGCTTCGTGCTCGGCAACGTGCTGTCCTTGCGCCGTTACGAAAGTCGCCTCGAAAGCTACCTCAATGCCGTGCATGCGACTGACGCCTCGGATGACGCGGCGCTCAGGGCCATGCGCGACGAACTGCGCATCGACCGAATCCTCGCCGACATGCCGCACCTTATCGACGGCATGATCGAAGGGGCCGAGCGCACCCGCGACATCGTCGATGCGCTCAAACGCTTTTCGGCCGTCGACAAGATGACGCCCGAGCAGGTCAGCCTCAACGACGTCGTCGAGCGCTCGGTGCGCTGGGTGGTGCAGAGCGCGGCGGCCAAGTTCACGGTCAACACGAATTTATCGCCAAATTTGAAATGCTCCGGATCGTCGGGGCAACTGCAGCAGGTCGTCATGAACCTCGTGCAGAACGCCTGCGATGCTACGGCCAGCCAGTCCGAACCCAGCCTGACCATCTCCGGCGCCAGCCAAGGCGGCATGGTCACCCTGCGTTTCGCCGACAACGGCCCCGGCATCTCGGAAGAACACCTCGGTCGCCTGTTCGAACCTTTCTTTACGACCAAGCCGGTCGGCCAGGGCACCGGTCTCGGCTTGTCGATCAGCTACGGCATCGTCGAACGGCATGGTGGCAAGCTCAGCGCCCACAACCTTCCGGGCGGCGGAGCGGAATTCATCCTTGCACTTCCGGTGGAAAGTCGCTGACCATTTAGCGGGCATTCTGGCCAGCTTTCAGACGATGAAGTCAATACGAACAACGACTTATTGATCTGGCACGGTCTTTGTATGAAGATGAGTATAAATTTCATACAAAGCCCATGGAACCTCTGCCCTCCGACTGGCTGTCGCTACTCATCCTGACCTTCGTGCTCGGCATGAAGCATGGTTTCGACGCCGACCATCTGGCCACCATCGACGGCCTGACCCGCTTCAACGCCCACACCCGGCCCGGTTTGGCGCGCTATTGCGGCACGCTGTTCTCGCTCGGCCATGGTGCCGTCGTGATGGCCATCGCCCTCGGCGTCTCGGCGCTGGCCGGGCAGTGGGAAGTGCCGGAATGGTTCGGCACGCTGGGGGCGGTCATTTCCATCGCTTTTCTCGTTGCCTTGGGCAGCCTGAATCTGGCCGCCGTGCTCGCCGCCGAGCCGCATGAAATGGTCCAGCCGGTCGGTCTCAAGGGCCGTCTGCTCGGCAACCTGCGTCACGTTTCGCATCCGGCGCTGATCGCGCTGGTCGGCGCCCTGTTCGCCCTCTCTTTCGACACCCTGTCGCAAGCCGCTTTCTTCGCCTTGACCGCCACCCAGTTCGGCGGCTGGGAACATGCGTTGGTTCTGGCTCTGCTCTTCATGCTCGGCATGCTGCTCACCGATGGCATCAACGGCCTGTGGATCGCGAGGCTGATCGCTCGGGCCGATCAGGTGGCGCTCATTGCCTCGCGCGTCATGGGTCTGGTGGTGTCGGGCGTCAGCCTGCTCGTCGCCGCTTTCGGTGCCGCCAAGATGCTGTCGCCGACGGTCGATATGTGGAGCGAGGGCAAGGAATTGATTTTCGGCTTCTCGCTGGTGGCCATCATCGCCCTGAGCTTTATTGCGGCAGTCCGCCTGACGCGCCGGCCGGTTACGGTTTAGTCACTTGACGACGGGGGATGGCCGGGCGACCGGCTTTTTTAAGCGATGGCATTAAGACGAAAAATAATTAGTTCATATTTGATGGTCGCAATGACGGCTGTCGTGGCCCATGAGTCGACCGAACTGTCCGCCGTCGAGGTCCGCGCCAAGGCGGAAAACCTCGAAGGCATTGCGGCGTCAGGCAGCGAAGGCGTGGTTTCCAGCCAGCGTCTGGCCGCTGTGCCCATCCTGCGCCCCGGCGAGGCGCTCGAAATGGTGCCCGGCCTGATCGTCACCCAGCACGCCGGTGACGGCAAGGCCAACCAATATTTCCTGCGTGGCTTCAATCTTGATCACGGTACCGATTTCGCGACTTACCTTGGTGGCGTGCCGGTCAACATGCCGACGCACGCCCACGGTCAGGGCTACACCGATCTCAATTTTTTGATTCCCGAACTGGTCGACCGTATCAGTTACCGCAAGGGGCCGTACTTTGCCGAGGAGGGCGATTTTTCGTCAGCCGGTGCGGCGCACATTGACTATTTTCGTCAGATCAACGGCACGCTGGCGCAATTGACGCTCGGCCAGAACGGCTATGCGCGCAGCCTGCTCGCCGGTTCGCCGGAGATGGGTGGCGGACATTTGCTATACGCCCTCGAACTCTTCCACAACGACGGGCCGTGGCAGGTCGAGGAGCATTACCGCAAATTGAACGGCGTCCTGCGTTACAGCCAGGGCACGCGAAATGACGGTTTTTCGCTTACCGGCATGGCTTACTCCGGTCGCTGGACATCGACCGACCAGATCGCCCAGCGCGCCATTTCCAGCGGTACCGTCGACCGTTTCGGCTCGCTCGATCCGACGACTGGCGGCGAGACGCATCGCTACAGCCTGTCCGGCGAGTGGGCCAGGCGCTGGGAAAAGGCGCAGAGCAAGGCCAGTGTCTGGTGGCTGAAGTCCGACCTCGATTTGTGGTCCAACTTCCAGTATTGCCTGAACGCCGGTTGCCCGCCGGGCGACCAGTTCAAGCAGGCTGAACGTCGGCAGGCCGGCGGGTTCGCTGTTTTGCATGCAATGTTCGATCGCTGGGGCAATTTCGAAGTCGAGAACAGTATCGGCCTGCAGGGACGGGTCGATGATCTGAATCCGGTCGGCCTGTATGCGACCAGCGCGCGCCAAACGGTCAGCACGGTGCGCGAAGACAAGGTGACACAGCGCAGCCTCGGCCTTTGGGCGCAAAACGAGACGCGGTGGACCGAGTGGTTTCGTTCCGTGCAGGGCTTGCGGGCCGACACCTACGATTTCACGGTCGACAGCAATCTGGGGGCAAATTCGGGAAAAGCCAGCGACCGGATGCTGACGCCCAAGCTGGCGCTGATCTTCGGGCCATGGCAAAACACCGAGCTTTATCTCAACTACGGCCACGGCTTTCATTCCAACGATGCCCGCGGCACGACCATCCGCGTTGATCCGGCTGACGGCGTGACGCCCGTGCAGGCGGTCAAACCGCTGGTCCGGACCAAGGGGTACGAGCTCGGTTTGCGTTCCGATTTTGGCCAAAATTTCCGGTCGACCGTAGCATTCTGGCAACTCGACTCGGCCTCGGAGCTGCTTTTCGTCGGCGATGCCGGGACGACCGAAGCTTCCCGCCCGTCGCGCCGCTACGGTGTCGAATGGACCAATCTCTACGTGCTGTCCGACTGGCTGGCAGTCGATGCCGACCTCGCCTGGTCGCATGCCCGCTTCCGCGACCACGACCCGCTGGTCGGCGACCACATTCCGGGGGCGGTGACGACAACCGCCAATATCGGGCTGACGCTGGATCACCTCGGCCCCTGGTTCGGTGCCATGCGCCTGCGCTACTTCGGGCCGCGGCCGCTGATCGAGGACAACTCGGTCCGCTCCGGCGCTTCGGCGCTGACCAACCTGCGCGTCGGCTACAAATTCGGCCGGCGGACGCAACTGGCATTCGATGTTTACAACCTCTTCGACCGCAAGGCGAACGACATCGAATACTGGTACGACTCGCAGCTGGCCTCCGAGGGGGTAGCGGTCGACGACCGGCATGTTCACCCGACCGAGCCGAGAAGCCTGCGCCTGACTATCAGCCATCGATTTTGATCTGTAATTATGAATTACACTTCCAGCGGCGCAACGATTGGAGTACCCTAACGGGTTTTCCCTAATACCTAAATCCTCAGGAGAATCCGTGGAAAAGGATCTGCGCGAAGCCGCTCTCGAATACCATCGCTGGCCCACCCCGGGCAAGATTTCCGTCCGCCCGACCAAGGGCCTGA
>PHCH01000035.1 GCA_002840785.1 Betaproteobacteria bacterium HGW-Betaproteobacteria-4
GCCGTTGCCGGACATCCGTGGTCGTGAGGAAATCCTCAAGGTGCACATGCGCAAGGTGCCGATCGCCGGCGACGTCAAGGCTGACGTCATTGCCCGTGGCACACCCGGCTTCTCAGGTGCCGACCTGGCCAACCTGGTGAACGAAGCGGCCCTGTTCGCTGCACGCCGCAACAAGCGGCTGGTCGACATGGACGACTTCGAGATGGCCAAGGACAAGATCATGATGGGGGCTGAGCGCCGCAGCATGGTCATGACCGAGGAAGAGAAAATGAACACGGCCTACCACGAGTCCGGGCACGCCGTTGTCGCCAAGTTGGTGCCGAAGTCCGACCCGGTGCACAAGGTCACCATTATCCCGCGTGGCCGCGCTTTGGGGCTGACCATGCAACTGCCCGAGCAGGATCGTTACGCCTACGACCGTGAGTATCTGATGAGCCGTATTGCGGTTCTCTTCGGTGGGCGTATCGCTGAAGAGCTCTTCATGAATCAGATGACGACGGGCGCCTCGAACGATTTTGAGCGGGCAACCGCCATGGCACGCGACATGGTCACCCGCTATGGCATGTCCGACCTGGGGGTGATGGTTTATGGCGAGAACGATGGCGAAGTCTTTCTCGGTCGCTCGGTGACCCAGCACAAGAACGTTTCCGAAGCGACGATGCAAAAAGTTGACGCTGAAATTCGCCGTCTCATCGACGAACAGTACGCGCTGGCTCGTCGTTTGCTGGAAGAAAATCGCGACAAGGTCGAGGCCATGACCAAGGCCTTGCTCGAATGGGAAACCATCGACGCCGATCAGATTGACGACATCATGGCCGGCAAGGCGCCTCGTCCGCCCAAGCCGTCGCAGTCCACGCTGCGACCCAATCCGCCTGGCGATACGCCGGGCGCCGAACCAAGCGCCGCAGCGACGGCCTGATTTTTCGGATTTTTGAAACGGCCGGGAGTCTCTCCCGGCCTTTTATTTTTAGACCATGAAAATATTGCATTGTGGCCGTTTCAGGCTTCCCCTAGATCGTCCCTTGGTAATGGGAATCGTCAATCTGACGCCGGATTCGTTTTCGGGCGATGGCTTGGTCGGCAATGTCGAGCAGGCCGTGCAGCATGCTCGTCAGCAATTCGAAGCAGGCGCAGATATTCTCGATATCGGTGCCGAGTCATCTCGCCCCGGGGCAATTCCGACCCCCGAGGCGGATGAGCTCAAGCGCTTGTTGCCTGTTTTGCGAGAGGTTTCCGGATGGGGCATTCCGATCTCGGTGGATACCTACAAGCCGGCTGTCATGCGCGCAGCGCTGGATGCCGGGGCGGCGATGATCAATGACATTACCGGCATGATCCATCCTGAGGCCTTGCAGGCCGTTGCCCGGAGCGATTGCGCGGTCTGTGTCATGCATATGCAGGGTGAGCCTGGAACCATGCAGCAAACCCCCTTGTATCAGGACGTTGTCGCCGAGGTTCGCTCGTTTCTGGCCGGAGCGTTGGAGCGTTGCAGGCAGGTTGGTGTTGAAGATGGGCGAATGGTGCTGGACCCGGGTTTCGGTTTTGGCAAGACGCTGGATCACAATTTGGCCCTGTTTCGCGCGTTGACCGTAGCAAGCATTGATGATTTCCCGATTTTGGTCGGTGTCTCCAGAAAGTCTATGCTGGGGGCTATCACCGGGCGCCAAGTTGGTGATCGGCAAGTCGCTAGCGTTGCTGCGGCACTGTTGGCTGCGCAAAAAGGTGCGAAAATACTACGTGTGCATGATGTGGCAGCAACCAGGGATGCCTTGGCAGTGTGGGCTGCAATAGACCTAGGGAGTCAGTGATGAGCAGGAAGTATTTCGGTACCGATGGCGTGCGTGGCCGGGTGGGTCAGTCGCCGATTACCCCGGATTTTGTAATGCGACTTGGCTACTCTGCTGGCAAGGCGTTGCTCGGGCAGAGCAATATGCCGACTGGTGAGCGTCCGGCGGTTCTGATCGGCAAGGATACGCGCCTTTCCGGTTATATGCTTGAGTCAGCTCTGGAGGCAGGGTTCTCCGCGGCGGGTATCGATGTATTCCTGGTCGGTCCGCTACCGACGCCGGCTGTGGCCTATCTTACCCGCGCGCTCCGCTTGCAGGCCGGTATTGTAATCTCGGCTTCCCATAACCCGTACTACGATAACGGGATCAAGTTTTTCTCGGCTCAAGGTACCAAATTGCCTGATGCAGTCGAACGCGCCATTGAGGAGGGAATCGATCAGCCGATTGTCTGCGCCCCGCCAGCCGATCTTGGTCGTGTCAGGCGCATAGAGGACGCGCGCGGTCGCTATATTGAATTCTGCAAGAGCACTTTCCCTAACGACCTCGATCTGCGTGGCTTGAAGATTGTAGTCGATTGTGCGCATGGTGCGGCATACCATATCGCGCCTAGTGTCTTCCATGAGCTGGGTGCCGATGTCGTGACCATCGGCGCGCAACCCAACGGGCTGAATATCAACGATGGCGTAGGTGCTACGGCACCCAAGGCGTTGTGTGACGCTGTGTTGGCCAATCGGGCTGATCTCGGGGTGGCGCTGGATGGCGATGCGGATCGTTTGCAGATGGTCGATGCCGAAGGCAATCTCTACGATGGCGACCAATTGCTGTTCGCAATTGTTCGTAGCCGGGCGCGTGTCGCCAAGATCAAGGGCGTCGTCGGTACGTTGATGAGCAATCTTGCTCTCGAGCATGCGCTCGGCAAAATTGACATACCGTTTGCGCGAGCCGCAGTCGGTGATCGCTACGTAGTCGAAATGCTCAACGAAAAAGGTTGGCTCTACGGCGGAGAAAACTCGGGTCATATACTAGCCATGGACAGGCATACGACGGGGGATGGTATCGTTGCGGCGCTACAGGTGTTGGCTGCGCTTCGCGAAGTTGGTGGTGACTTGAAGGGATTGTTGGGTGGTCTGGCCCTCTATCCACAAAAGCTCATCAATGTGCCGATTACGCGCGGGTTCCAATGGCGGGATCATCCGGCAATATCCGCTGCTCTGGTTGACGCTGAAGCCGCTCTGGCTGGGCGGGGCAGAGTCTTGCTACGGGCCTCCGGAACCGAGCCGTTGTTGCGGGTGATGGTTGAAGGTGAAGATGCGTCGGAAGTGGCCTGTGCTGCGGAAAAGCTCGCTGGGGTCGTGCGCCAATCGACGCAATAAATGGCCGTGTTTGCCTAATCGTATTGACCGAAAAAACGGCGAGTCGCTATAATCCGAAAGTTTTTCGCCAATGGAATCGTCTAGCCCATGCGTAGAAAGCTCGTTGCAGGTAACTGGAAGATGCACGGAGCGCTGCAGCAGAATTCGGCGTTGCTGGCCCGTATCGCTGCCGGCGCGACGGATCTGGGTTGTGAAATAGCAGTTTGCCCACCGTTTCCGTATCTTGCTCAGGCGCAGTCGATACTGGCGGGTTCATCTGTTGCCCTGGGGGCTCAATCTGTAAGTGAGCATGCTTCCGGTCCATTTACCGGCGAAGTTTCGGCATCGATGTTGGCTGAATTCGGGTGTCGCTATGCGCTTGTAGGGCACTCCGAGCGACGTGCGCAATTTGGTGAGACGGATGCAGTTGTTGCAGCGAAATTTGAAGCTGCTCAAAAAGCGGGCTTGGTGCCAATTTTGTGTGTTGGTGAAACGCTTGATGAGCGCGAGGCTGGCAAGATGTTATCGGTGATTTCTGGGCAATTGTCGGCGGTGCTGGATCGTGTTGGTGTGGCTGCCATGGCGCAGGCGGTGGTTGCATATGAGCCGGTGTGGGCAATTGGAACTGGTTTGACGGCGTCCCCTGGTCAGGCGCAGGAGGTGCATGCTTCAATCCGTTTTCAGGTTGCGGAGCTGGATGTTGCTGTGGCAGATGGTTTGCGTATTCTCTATGGCGGAAGTGTGAAGCCGCAGAATGCGAAGGAGTTGTTTGGGCAGTTGGACATCGATGGTGGTCTGATTGGTGGTGCTGCCTTGGTCGCGGATGATTTTCTGGCGATTTGCCTTGCGGCGAATTGATAGGCATAAAAAATGAACTGGTTTTTCTCTCTCCTCTTGACGGTCCATATCCTCGTTGCGATCGTTATTATTGGCTTGGTGTTGATGCAGCATGGCAAGGGGGCTGACATGGGGGCTGCCTTTGGCAGTGGTGCTTCCGGTAGCCTGTTTGGCGCTACTGGGTCAGCGAATTTTCTTAGTCGCACGACGGGTATTCTTGCTGCTGTATTTTTTGCCACAAGTCTGACCCTGGCCTATGTTGCTTCCAGTAAGCCAAAAACGACTGGTAGTGTGATGCAAGAACCGGTACAATCGCAGACTGTTTCGCAGCCCGCTTCTGCGGCAGGCGAGTCGCCGGTGGTGCCCGTGGATACGGGCTCTAAGGCAAAAGACATACCGAAGTAACGCAAGGTGGTTTGCCCGGCATTAAGTCCTCGCGGGGTGGCCTAAAGAGACGTGCCGACGTGGTGAAATTGGTAGACACGCTATCTTGAGGGGGTAGTGGCGCAAGCTGTGCGAGTTCGAGTCTCGCCGTCGATCCTGATGTTTGTTCTGGTGGGGGTCGCGGTGGGCGTGTTGCCTGTTGCGATGGGTTTTATTCTTGCTCCAAGCCGGCCGGACCCAGAGAAGCTCTCTCCTTATGAGTGTGGCTTTGAGGCATTCGAAGATGCGCGCATGAAGTTCGATGTGCGTTTTTATCTCGTTGCCATTCTCTTTATTTTGTTTGATCTGGAAATTGCTTTCCTGTTCCCGTGGGCGGCGGTTTTCAAGGACATTGTCGCGGCCGAGTCGATCAAGTTGTTCGGTTTTGTCGAGATGCTTGTTTTTGTTGCCATTCTGGTCGTTGGCTATGTCTACGCCTGGGCCAAGGGCGCGCTGGAATGGGAATAAGGGGCGGCTATGGCTATTGAGGGTGTCCTTCAGGAAGGTTTTGTCACCACGACGGCTGACAAGCTGATCAATTACATGCGCACCGGTTCGATCTGGCCGATGACATTTGGTCTGGCTTGCTGTGCGGTTGAAATGATTCACGCTGGTGTTTCTCGCTACGACCTTGATCGTTTCGGGATTGTCTTTCGTGCAAGTCCTCGGCAGTCTGATGTGATGATCGTTGCTGGTACGCTGACGAACAAAATGGCGCCGGCGTTGCGTAAGGTTTATGACCAGATGGCGGAGCCGCGTTGGGTTATCTCGATGGGGTCGTGCGCCAATGGTGGTGGTTACTATCACTATTCCTACTCTGTGGTGCGTGGCTGTGATCGCATCGTGCCAGTCGACATCTATGTTCCGGGTTGCCCGCCAACTGCAGAAGCCCTGATTTACGGCTTGATTCAGTTGCAAAACAAGATTCGTCGCACTAATACCATTGCTCGTTAATTGCCAAGGCTGATTCGATATGTCTGCCAAGCTGGAAACGCTTAGTCAAAACCTGCAGAAGCACTTTGGTGAAAAACTCAAGTCGCTGACGCTTGCTTTGGGCGAAATAACCATAGAAGTAAGTGCTGCTGATTATCTTGTTGTGATGACTGCGCTGCGGGATGAAGCTGATCTTCGTTTCGAGGAAATCATCGATTTGTGTGGTGTTGATTATTCAACCTACGGCGATGGCGGTTGGCAGGGGCGGCGTTTTGCAGCGGTTTCGCATCTTCTTTCGGTTGCCAATAATTGGCGGTTGCGTGTTCGTGTGTTTGCTGAAAGTGACGAGTTTCCGTCAGTTGATTCGGTTTCTGGTGTCTGGAAGAGTGTTAGTTGGTTCGAGCGCGAAGCCTTCGATCTTTTCGGCATTGCCTTTGTCGGTCACGACGATCTGCGTCGCATCCTGACCGATTACGGTTTCATCGGCCACCCATTCCGCAAGGACTTCCCGATTTCCGGCCACGTCGAGATGCGTTACGACCCGGATCAGGCGCGTGTGATCTATCAACCGGTCACCATCGAGCCGCGCGAAAACACCCCGCGCATTGTGCGCGAAGATACTTTCGGGGATACCGCTCATGGCTGACATCCGCAATTTCACTCTGAACTTTGGTCCGCAGCACCCAGCTGCACACGGCGTGCTGCGCTTAGTGCTCGAACTGGATGGCGAAGTCGTCCAGCGCGCCGATCCGCATATCGGCCTGCTGCACCGTGCCACCGAAAAACTGGCCGAGACTCGCACCTGGGTTCAGTCCGTACCCTACATGGATCGTCTCGACTACGTGTCGATGATGTGCAACGAGCACGCCTACTGCCTGGCGACTGAAAAGCTGCTCGGTATCGAAGTGCCGGAGCGTGGCAAGTACATCCGTGTCATGTTCGATGAAGTCACCCGTATCCTCAACCACCTGTTGTGGATCGGTTGTCACGCTCTCGACGTTGGCGCGATGACCATGGCGCTCTACACCTTCCGCGAACGCGAAGACCTGATGGACGTTTATGAGGCAGTTTCCGGTGCCCGGATGCACGCTGCCTACTATCGTCCGGGCGGCGTCTATCGCGACCTGCCGGACCGCATGCCGCAGTATCAGGAATCAACCTGGACCAATGCCAAGAAGGCGGCCGAGAAGAACGAGAACCGTAGCGGTTCCCTGCTCGACTTCCTCGAAGATTTCACCAATCGCTTCCCGACTTATCATTCCGAATACCACACCCTGCTGACCGACAACCGGATCTGGAAGCAACGTCTGGTCAATGTCGGTGTCGTGACGCCGGAGCGCGCCCTGCAGATGGGCTTTACTGGAGCCATGCTGCGCGGCTCGGGAATCGCTTGGGACTTGCGCAAGAAGCAGCCGTACGCGGCCTACGACAAGATCAATTTCGATGTGCCAGTCGGCGTCAATGGCGACAGTTACGACCGCTACCTGGTTCGCATGGAAGAAATGATCCAGTCGAACAACATCATCAAGCAATGTATCGCCTGGCTGCGCAATAACCCCGGCCCGGTGATCACCGACAACAACAAGGTGGCGCCGCCACCGCGCGAGAACATGAAGACCAACATGGAGGAGCTGATTCACCACTTCAAGCTCTTCACCGAAGGCATCCATGTTCCGGCTGGCGAAGCTTATGCTGCAGTCGAGCACCCGAAGGGCGAGTTCGGCATCTACTTTGTTTCCGATGGTGCCAACAAGCCTTACCGCATGAAGATTCGTGCCCCGGGCTTTGTCCACCTGGCCGGTCTGGATGAGATGTCCCGAGGCCACATGATCGCCGACGTCGTTACGATTATCGGTTCCCAAGATATTGTTTTTGGCGAGATCGACCGCTGATGTTTTCCGCTGAAACCCTCCAGAAGTTTGCCCGCGAGGTCGCCAAGTACCCCGCCGATCAGAAACAATCGGCGTCGATGGCCTGTCTCGCTCACGCCCAGGAAGAAAAAGGCTGGCTGGCCCCCGAGTCCATCGAGGCTGTGGCCAACTACCTTGGTATGCCGCCGATCGCGGCCTACGAAGTGGCTTCTTTCTACAACATGTATGACCTGAAGCCGGTCGGCAAGTACAAGATTACGGTCTGTACCAACCTGCCTTGTGCGCTGTCGGGCGGCTACCATGCCGGCGAATACCTTCAGCACAAGCTCGGCATCGGCTATGGTGAAACGACGCCGGACGGCAAGTTCACGTTGAAGGAAGGTGAATGCATGGGCGCCTGCGGCGATGCGCCGGTCTTCATCGTCAACAACCGTTCGATGTGCAGCCACATGCACCCGGAACAGATCGACAAGCTGCTTGAGGAGTGCAAATAATGGCCATGCTTGGTTCGATCAACGGCGTTCTGATGGAAGGCCTGGATGGCGACAATACCTGGCAGCTCAAGGATTACGTGGCACGCGGTGGCTATGCGCAACTGAAGCGCATCCTGGAAAGCAAGATGACCCAGGAAGACGTCATCAGCGAAGTCAAGAAATCCGTGCTGCGCGGCCGTGGCGGCGCCGGTTTTCCGACCGGGCTGAAGTGGTCTTTCATGCCGCGCTCCTTCCCCGGTGACAAGTACGTCGTCTGCAATACCGACGAAGGTGAGCCGGGAACCTTCAAGGACCGCGACATCATGCGTTACAACCCGCATGCGGTCATCGAAGGGATGGCGATTGCCGCTTACGCGATGGGCGCTAACCGCGGCTACAACTACGTGCACGGCGAAGTCTGGCAAGAATACAAGCGTTTTGAAGAAGCGCTCGACGAAGCTCGGGCTGCCGGCTTCATCGGCCAGAACATTCTCGGCTCCGGTTTCAACTTCGAACTCTTCGCCCACCACGGCTACGGTGCCTATATCTGTGGCGAAGAAACCGCGCTGCTCGAATCGATCGAAGGCAAAAAGGGGCAGCCGCGTTTCAAGCCGCCGTTCCCGGCTTCCTTCGGTCTCTATGGCAAGCCGACAACGATTAATAATACAGAAACCTTTGCTGCCATTCCGTTCATTCTGAAGATGGGTGGCGAAGAGTTCCTGAATCTGGGCAAGCCGAACAACGGTGGCACCAAGCTGTTCTCGGTGTCCGGCCACGTCAATCGTCCGGGCAACTATGAAATTCCGCTCGGTACGCCGTTCGCGACCCTGCTTGAAATGTGCGGCGGGATGCGTGGCGGGCGCAAGCTGAAGGCGGTCATTCCCGGCGGCTCGTCAGCCCCGGTGATGCCGGCCGACGTGATTATGGATTGCACCATGGACTACGACTCGATCAGCAAGGGTGGATCGATGCTCGGCTCCGGCGCGGTCATCGTCATGGACGAGACGGTGTGCATGGTCAAGGCGCTGGAGCGCCTGTCCTTCTTCTACCACGAAGAATCCTGCGGCCAATGCACGCCTTGCCGCGAAGGTACGGCCTGGATGTACAAGGTTGTGCATCGCATCGAGAACGGTCTCGGCAAGCCTGACGACCTCGATCTGCTGAACAGCGTACTCGGCAACATTGCCGGTCGCACCATCTGCGCGCTTGGCGACGCAGCTGCTTTCCCTGTGCAGAGCTTCATCAAGCACTTCGGCAAGGAGTTCGAGTACCACATTGAAAACAAGACCTGTCTGGTTCCCAAGGATGTGCAGTGGGCAGGCAGTGGCTTCCACAAGATTCCGGCCTGATGGCTACGGGTTGTAACGATATTAACGACGAAAAGTCAGGCTACAAGGTAGCGACATGCTAGAAATCGAGATCGACGGCAAAAAGGCGCAAGTGCCCGATGGCAGCACGGTGATGGATGCCGCGCAGCAGGTGGGCGTTTATATTCCGCATTTCTGCTACCACAAGAAACTTTCGATTGCCGCCAACTGCCGCATGTGTCTCGTGCAGGTAGAGAAGGCGCCGAAGCCGTTGCCGGCCTGCGCAACGCCGGTGACCAACGGCATGAAGGTGTTTACCCACTCCGATCTGGCCGTCAAGGCGCAGAAGGGGGTGATGGAATTCCTGCTCATCAATCATCCGCTGGATTGCCCGATCTGTGATCAGGGCGGCGAGTGCCAGTTGCAGGATATGTCTGTCGGCTACGGCCCGATGAAGAGCCGTTATACCGAAGAAAAGCACGTCGTATTTCACAAGAGCGTCGGTCCGCTGATCTCCATGGAAGAAATGAGCCGCTGTATTCACTGCACCCGTTGCGTCCGCTTCGGTCAGGAAATTGGCGGCATCATGGAACTTGGTATGGCTAACCGCAACATGCATTCCGAGATCATGACCTTCGTCGGTCGTACGGTCGACTCGGAGTTGTCTGGCAATATGATCGACCTATGTCCGGTTGGTGCGCTGACCTCCAAGCCTTTCCGTTACACCGCTCGTTCGTGGGAGCTGCAACGCCGCAAGTCGGTGAGCCCGCATGACTCCGTCGGTGCCAATCTAGTCGTCCAAGTCAAGCACGACAACGTGATGCGTGTTCTGCCGCGTGAAAACGAAGAAGTGAACGAGTGCTGGATCTCCGACAAGGAGCGTTTCTCCTATCAGGCGCTGAACTCCGAAGAGCGTCTGACCCGCCCGATGGTCAAACAGGGTGGCGAATGGAAGGAAGTCGACTGGAATGTCGCCCTCGATTACGTCGCCCATGGCCTGAAGGACGTTTCCCGCGAGAATGGCGGCGATGCGCTGGCCGCGCTGGCCGCGCAAAGCTCGACAGTCGAAGAGCTGTTCCTGCTCGGCAAGGTCATGAAGGGCCTGGGCAGTGGCAATATCGATTTCCGTCCGCGCCAGAGCGACTTCTCTTCCGATTTGAAGCGCGTCGGTACGCCGTGGCTGGGCATGCGTCTGGCTGAAATCAAGGACCTCGACGGCGCTCTGGTGGTCGGCTCCTTCCTGCGCAAGGACCATCCGCTGATCGCTCAGCGTCTGCGCCAGGCCGCCAAGAAATTCACCAAGGTCAGCCTGCTGTCGGTGACCGGAGATGATCAACTGATCAACCTGCATGCCCGCCTGACCGTCGCGCCGGCCCAACTGGCTGGCACGCTGGCCGCCGTCGTCAAGGCCGCGGCCGAGATCAAGGGTGTTGCCGTCCCGGTCGGTGTCGAGTCGGCCGTGGTTTGTGAAACCAGCCAGAAAATCGCCCAGAGTCTGCTCGATGGTGAAAAGCGTGCCGTGTTCCTTGGTAACGTCGCCACCCAATCTGCCGATGCCGCGCAACTGCATGCGTTGGCGCTGGAACTTGGCAAGTTGACTGGCGCCACCATCGGCTTCCTTGGCGAAGGTGCCAACACGGTGGGTGGCCATATTGCACAGGCGCTGCCCTCCGCCGCCAATGCCCGCCAGATGTTCGAACAGCCGCGCAAGGCCTACGTTCTGATGGGCGTCGAGCCGGAATTCGATTGCGCCAATCCGCAACTGGTATTGGGCGCATTGAAGCAAGCTAGTCTGGTCGTTTACATGTCGGCCTTCAAGCATGCTCCAGCCTTGGAATTCGCTGACGTGATGCTGCCGATTGCGCCCTATACCGAAACATCGGGTACCTTCGTCAATACCGAAGGCCGTGTCCAGAGCTTCAATGGTGTTGCCAAGGCGCGCGGTGATGCCCGCCCGGCCTGGAAGCTGCTCCGCGTGCTCGGCAACGTGTTGAATCTCGACGGCTTCGGTTACAACTCCAGCGAAGATGTTCGCGACGAAGTGCTGGGCAAGGGGGTTGAGTTCGTAAGCAGCTTGGACAACGGCCTGAAGGATGTCAGCATTGCTTCGACGGTCACCTGTACTGATGGCCTTCAGCGCATCGCGGATGTGCCGATCAATTTTGCCGATCCGATGGCACGTCGTGCGCCAGCCCTGCAGCAGACCGCCGATTCTGTTGTGCCGTCTGCTCGCATTCACGAGCAAACCCTGGCAAAGATGGGACTGGTTGATGGTATGCAAGTTCGCGTCAAGCAAGGTTCTGGCGAAGCGACGCTAACTGCCAAAGTTGATAACAATGTGCCTACAGACTGTGTTCGCGTTTCGGCGGCACATGCATGCACAGCGATGCTGGGCGACATGTTTGGCTCGATTTCCGTGGAGCGTGCATAAATGGACGCACTGATGAACTTCGGACTGGGAATATTTGGCGGCGCTTGGCCGGCAGTCTGGACCCTCCTGAAAATTGTCCTGATCGTTGCGCCTTTGATGCTTGGCGTTGCCTATCTGACTTACTTTGAACGTAAAGTCATCGGCTTCATGCAGGTTCGTATTGGCCCAAACCGTGTTGGTCCTTGGGGGCTGATCCAGCCGATCGCTGACGGCCTGAAGCTTTTGCTCAAAGAAATCATCGTACCGACAACTGCTAACAAGGGCATCTTCATCATTGCCCCGATGCTGGCAATTGCTCCTGCGTTGGCTGCTTGGGCCGTGATTCCCTTTACCGATTCGCTGGTTGTAGCCAACATTGACGCCAGTCTGCTCTACATCATGGCGATCACGTCAATGGGGGTTTATGGCGTTATTCTGTCGGGATGGGCATCCAATTCAAAGTATGCCTTCCTTGGTGCCATGCGCTCGGCTGCGCAAATGGTTTCTTACGAAATTTCCATGGGCTTTTCGTTGATCTGCGTGCTCATGGTTTCGAACAGCCTGAATCTCGTCGATATCGTTAACGTTCAGGATCACGGGCGTTTCGCCGGATGGGGATTGAGTTTCCTGTCCTGGAACTGGTTGCCGCTGTTTCCGATGTTCATCGTTTACCTGATTTCTGGTACGGCTGAGTTGAACCGGGCACCGTTTGACGTGGCTGAAGGCGAATCCGAAATTGTCGCCGGCTTTCACGTTGAATATTCCGGGATGGCGTTTGCACTTTTCTTCCTGGCTGAATACGCCAACATGATTCTGGTTGCAGCGCTCACCTCGCTGTTGTTCCTGGGCGGGTGGCTCTCTCCGGTTGGTTTTCTGCCCGATGGCATATTTTGGCTGTTCGCCAAGATGTCGGCGATTCTCTTCCTGTTCCTGTGGTTCCGGGCGACTTTTCCGCGCTACCGCTATGACCAGTTGATGCGCCTGGGCTGGAAAGTGTTCTTGCCGATCTGTCTGATCTGGTTGGTTGTCGTCGGCGTCTGGATGATGTCGCCACTGAATATCTGGAAGTGAGGAGAGACTAATGGGTTCGATGAAGGAAATCTTCAACAGCCTCTTCCTCAAGGAATTGTTGAAGGGCATGTCGGTGACGGGCAGATACTTTTTTGCCCGTAAGATCACTGTTCAATATCCGGAGGAGAAGACGCCGCAGAGTTTCCGTTTCCGTGGTCTGCATGCCTTGCGGCGCTACCCGAATGGTGAGGAGCGTTGCATCGCTTGCAAGCTATGCGAGGCGATCTGTCCGGCCCTTGCCATCACCATCGAGGCGGAGCCGCGTGATGATGGTTCCCGGCGCACGACGCGTTACGACATAGATTTGACCAAGTGCATCTTCTGCGGATTCTGCGAAGAGGCATGCCCGGTCGATGCCGTCGTCGAAACCCGGATTTTCGAATATCACGGCGAGAAGCGCGGTGACTTGTACTACACCAAGCAGATGTTGCTGGCTAACGGCGACCGCTACGAAGATCAGATCGCGAAAGACCGCGAACTTGATGCTGCTTACCGATAACAGGTGCTAGCGATGGATTTTCAAACTGCTGTTTTCTTCTTCCTGTCGGCGATTCTGGTCTTCGCGAGCCTTCGCGTGATCACCGCTCGCAACCCGGTACATGCCGCGCTGCATCTGATTCTCGCCTTCTTCACCTGCGGTGGCGTCTGGGCATTGCTTCAAGCCGAATTTCTGGCAATCGCCATCATCCTCGTCTATGTCGGCGCGGTCATGGTGCTCTTCCTGTTTGTAGTCATGATGCTTGACATCAACCTTGACCGTATCCGGCAGGGCTTCTGGAATTATCTTCCGCTCGGGGCTTTGCTTGGTTTGCTGATGGTTCTGGAAATGGGCTTGGTGCTTGGCGCCAAGTACTTCCAGGTTCCAGCTGCTGACGTTCTTGTGCCGGCCGGCGTTTCAAATACCAAGAGCATCGGCGCGCTGATGTTCACCGACTACGTCTATCCCTTCGAACTAGCCTCCCTTGTGCTACTCGTCGGCATGATCGCGGCGATTGTCCTGACCTACCGCGGTCCGAAGAAGTCGAAATATACCAATCCCAATCAGCAGGTCTTCGTCAAGGCGAAGGATCGCGTGCGCGTCCTGCAGATGCCGGTTGAAAAAGACTGATCCCCGGGGAAACAATGCTAACTCTCTCACTCTCCCATTTCCTGATTCTGGGCGCGATACTGTTCGCGATCAGCATCGTCGGCATTTTCCTTAACCGGAAGAACCTGCTGGTGTTGCTGATGGCCATCGAGTTGATGCTTCTTGCGGTCAACATGAATTTCGTGGCTTTTTCCCACTATCTTCAGGATCTCTCTGGTCAGATTTTCGTTTTCTTCATCCTGACTAAAAACTCTATCTGCTCGTACCTTTGGCGCCATTGATCGGCGCCATGATCGCCGGCCTTTTTTGCCGCATCATCCCACGCTGGGTTGCTCACACGGCAACCATCGCTGGTGTTGCCATTGCCTTCATTGCCTCGGTCGTCATTTTCAAGGATGTGCTCGCTGGCAATACATACAACGGCGCTGTCTACACCTGGCTGACGAGCGGCGACTACAAATTCGAAGTCGGTTTCCTGATCGATACTTTGACCACGACGATGATGCTGGTCGTGACCTTCGTGTCGTTGATGGTTCATATCTACACCATCGGGTACATGCAGGAAGATCCGGGCTACAACCGCTTCTTCAGCTATATCTCGTTGTTTACCTTCTCCATGCTGATGCTGGTGATGAGCAACAACTTCATGCAACTCTTCTTCGGCTGGGAAGCTGTCGGTCTGGTTTCCTATCTGCTGATCGGTTTCTGGTACACCCGCCCGACGGCGATATTTGCCAACATGAAGGCATTTCTCGTCAATCGCGTCGGTGACTTCGGCTTCATTCTTGGCATTGGCCTGGTTCTCGCCTTTACTGGTTCGCTCGATTACGCGACGGTCTTCGAGAAGGCTCCGGGGCTTGTCGATACGACAATCAATCTGTTTGCTGGTCGCGAGTGGGCCACAGTGTCGTTGATGACTGCAACCTGCATTTGCCTGTTCATTGGCGCCATGGGCAAATCCGCTCAGGTCCCGCTGCACGTTTGGCTGCCTGACTCGATGGAGGGTCCAACCCCCATCTCGGCGCTGATCCATGCCGCGACGATGGTGACTGCAGGTATCTTCATGGTTGCCCGCATGTCGCCGCTGTTCGAGCTGTCGACCACTGCTCTGTCCTTCGTCATCGTCATCGGCGCCATAACCGCGCTGTTCATGGGCTTCCTCGGTATCATCCAGAACGACATCAAGCGCGTAGTGGCCTATTCCACGCTCTCGCAACTCGGTTACATGACTGTCGCGCTGGGGGCATCTGCATACTCGGTCGCCATCTTCCACCTGATGACGCATGCCTTCTTTAAAGCGCTTCTGTTCCTCGGTGCCGGTTCGGTCATCATCGGTATGCATCACGATCAGGATATTCGCAACATGGGTGGTCTGCGCAAGTACATGCCGATCACCTGGATCACCTCGCTAATTGGATCGCTGGCCCTGATTGGAACGCCTTTCATGTCCGGCTTCTATTCCAAGGATTCGATCATCGAAGCTGTGGCGATGTCCCATATTCCGGGCGCCGGCTTTGCTTATTTCGCCGTATTGGCCGGTGTATTCGTTACCGCCTTCTACTCCTTCCGCATGTATTTCCTGGTCTTCCATGGCGAGGAGCGTTTTGGCAAGGCAGACGATGCACACCATCATGAGCATCATGGCGACCATGACGACGAAGAGGCTTCCCACGATCATCATCATGGTCTGGCTCCTGGGCAGAAGCCGCATGAGACCCCCTGGGTTGTTACGTTGCCGCTGGTATTGCTGGCCATCCCGTCGGTTGTCATCGGTTTCATCGCTATTGGTCCGATGGTCTTCGGCGACTATTTCAAGGGCGTCATCTTCATCGATCACCATGCTCACCCGGCCATGGAGCATCTATCCGAGCACTTCCATGGCGCTGTGGCCATGGGGGTGCATTCGCTGACCAGTCTGCCGTTCGTTCTGGCCCTGTCCGGTGTCGTTGTGTCCTGGTTCTTCTATATGAAGCGCCCGGACATTCCGGCGGCCATCCAACGTCGCTTCTCAGCGCTCCATACGCTACTCGAGAACAAGTACTACTTCGATAAATTCAACGAAGTTGTATTCGCCGGCGGCGCTCGCCTGCTGGGCAAAGTGTTCTGGCGCGGCGGCGATGTTGCCATCATTGACGGCCTCATCGTCAATGGCTCGGCCAAGGTCGTTGGCTGGATCTCGTCCATTACCCGTCTGTTCCAGACCGGTTACGTCTATCACTACGCTTTCACCATGATCATCGGCGTCTTTGTGCTGATGACTCTGTGGATCAACCGCGCCTACCCGTTGCTATCTCTCGCAATATGGATTCCGATTTTTGCCGGCCTGGTGGTACTGGCCGCCGGCGGCGATCGGAATGCGCCGCTGGCAAGGATTCTTGCCCTGGCCGGTGCGGTTGTTGCCTTTCTGGTTACGATCCCGCTCTGGACAGGCTTCGATACCGCCAACGGTGGTATGCAGTTCGTTGAGCTAGGCGCGTGGATCCCGCGGTTTAACATCAACTACCACCTCGGGGTTGACGGTATCTCGATGCTGTTCGTGATCCTGAACGCTTTCGTTACCATTATTGTCGTCGCCGCAGGCTGGGAGGTCATTCAGACCAAGGTCGCCCAGTACAACGCTGCTTTCCTGATCATGTCCGGCCTCATGAACGGCATCTTCACGTCACTCGACGGCATCCTGTTCTATGTCTTCTTTGAGGCCTCGCTGATTCCGCTGTATCTGATCATCGGTGTCTGGGGCGGTCCGAAGCGGGTTTACGCCGCCTTCAAGTTCTTCCTCTACACGCTGTTTGGTTCCCTGCTTTTCCTGATCGCCTTGATGTATCTGTTCATCCAGTCCGGTGGCAGCTTCTCGATTCTCGAATGGCACAAGCTGCCGATTGCTCTTGGCGCACAGGTCTGGTTGTTCCTGGCTTTCCTCGTTGCCTTCGCGGTCAAGGTGCCCATGTGGCCGGTGCATACCTGGTTGCCTGACGCTCACGTCGAAGCGCCGACCGGTGGCTCTATAGTTCTGGCCGCCATTGCCCTGAAGCTTGGCGCCTACGGTTTCCTGCGGTTCTCGCTGCCGATCCTGCCGGATGCTTCGCATGAGCTATCCGGCCTAGTGATCGCACTGTCCCTGATTGCCGTGGTCTACATCGGTTTCGTCGCACTGGTTCAGGAAGACATGAAAAAGCTGGTGGCCTATTCGTCGATTGCCCACATGGGTTTCGTGACGCTCGGTTTCTTCATGTTCAGCCCGATGGGGGTCGAGGGGGCCTTGGTGCAGATGGTCTCGCACGGCTTCGTCTCCGGCGCCATGTTCTTCTGCATCGGCGTCATGTACGACCGCGTGCATAGTCGCCAGATCGCCGATTACGGCGGTGTGGTCAACAAGATGCCGAAGTTTGCCGCGCTCTTCATGCTCTTTACCATGGCCAATGCCGGTTTGCCGGCCACATCCGGTTTCGTTGGCGAGTTCATGGTTATCCTGGGCGCCGTCAAGTTCAATTTCTGGGTTGCCTTTGCTGCTGCCAGCTCGATGGTGATCGGTGCTGCCTACTCGCTATGGATGTACAAGCGCGTTATTTTCGGCGACGTCGCCAATCATCACGTCGAAGAGCTGAGCGACATCAATCTGCGCGAGTTTGCCATCCTTGGCATCCTGGCCATTGCCACCCTGTGGATGGGTCTCTACCCGCAGCCTTTCACGGAAGTCATGCACGCCTCGGTCAATGACCTGTTGCGTCACGTCGCCATCGATCGACCTTCTGGTCAAGGATAGTCGTCGCACCGTTACCTTCGTGCTGACCCAACTGGCCCTGGTCGGTTGCGCTGTCATACAGTTCGCAACGAGCACCGGCGAGATCACCTACACGTTCAGCAACATGTTCGTCGACGACCTGATGTCCGACCTGTTGAAGCTCTTCCTGTACGCGACCCTGATCATTGTCATGTTCTATTCGCGTGGCTATGTCATCGATCGCGAGTCCATGAACAAGGGCGAATACTACGTGCTGGCCTTATTCGCGACGCTCGGCATGATGGTCATGATCTCGGCCAATCATTTCCTGACCATCTACATCGGTCTCGAGCTGCTTTCCCTGTCGCTCTATGCCATGGTCGCTATGAACCGCGACTCGGTGCAGTCTACCGAAGCGGCGATGAAGTATTTTGTCCTTGGTGCCCTGGCTTCCGGCCTGCTGCTCTACGGCATGTCGATGATCTACGGTGCGACCGGTACGCTGGAAATCACCGGCATCGCCGAGCGCCTCTATGGCGGCGGCGTAAACAAGAGCGTCATGGTATTCGGGCTGGTCTTCCTGGTCGCCGGTTTGGCCTTCAAGCTGGGAGTTGTTCCCTTCCACATGTGGATTCCCGACGTCTATCACGGTGCGCCGACCTCGGTTACCCTGCTTATCGGTTCCGCGCCCAAGCTGGCTGCTTTCGCCATCGTCATGCGCCTGCTGGTCAATGGCCTGATCACCATGGCGGCCGATTGGCAGAACATGCTGATCATCCTGGCCGTACTGTCGATGGCCATCGGTAATCTCGCCGCCATCGCCCAGACCAATCTCAAGCGCATGCTGGCCTACTCCGCCATCTCGCACATGGGTTTCATGCTGCTCGGTATCGTTACCGGCGTGGTCAGCGGCGATGCCCGCTACGCGCTCAATGCCTATAGTTCGGCGATGTTCTACGTGATCGCCTACGTGCTCATGAGTGCGGGCACTTTCGGCATGATCCTGCTCATGGCCCGTTCCGGTTTTGAAGCCGAGGAAATTGATGACTTCAAGGGTCTAAACAAGCGCAGCCCGTGGTTCGCCGGCATCATGCTCATGTTGATGTTCTCAATGGCGGGCGTGCCGTTCTTCATCGGTTTCTTCGCCAAGTTCTCCGTGCTGCAGGCTGTCGTCGCTGCCGGCTACATCTGGCTGGCCATTGTTGCCGTCCTCTTCTCGCTGATCGGTACCTTCTACTACCTGCGTGTCGTCAAGGTCATGTACTTTGATGCGCCGGCTGACGATACCCCGCTGGCCGCGCCGCTTGACATGCGTATCTTGATTTCTGCCAACGGTCTGGCGGTTGCCTTCCTCGGCATCTTCCCGCAGGTCATCATGTCGCTTTGTGCCTACGCGTTGCTGCGTTCGCTCTGATGCCGCAGTGAAGCGTGTTTGAATAAAGCGCCCCGCTTGTCGGGGCGTTTCTTTTTGTGGAGTTTGAAATGTCGCACGACGCACATCTCATCGAATCCGAAGTATCTTCGGAGTCCGTCTTCAAGGGTGCCTTGCTCAATGTCCGCAAGGATCGCGTACTGCTTCCCAATGGCCAGGAGTCGATCCGGGAGTACATCGTTCATCCTGGCGCCGTTGTCATCCTCGCCTTCCTGCCCAACGGCAACCTGCTCTTCGAGCGTCAGTTCCGCTATCCGTTGCGCCGCGTTTTCCTCGAGCTGCCGGCCGGCAAGATCGATCACGGCGAAGCCATCATCGACACTGCCCAGCGCGAGCTCAAGGAAGAGACCGGCTATGTTGCCAGCGAATGGGAATACCTCGGCGTGATGCACCCGTGCATCGGCTACTCGGACGAACGCATCGAAATCTTCGCGGCCCGCGGCCTGCATCTGGCCGGTGAAAAGCAGCTCGACCACAACGAATTCCTCGATGTCGTCGAACTGTCGCCGGCCGAAGCCAGGCAGGCCGTCTGGGATGGCCGGATTACCGACGCCAAGACCATCACCTCATTATTCTGGCTCGACAAGCCCTAAACCCGAGTCTTGAGCCAGTCCGCAGCGAATGCTACGGTCAACCGGAAAAAACGGCCAAAATTGAAATTGGGGTTTGGGCCTGAAATCACCCACAAAGCAAAACGCCCCGGTCATGCCGGGGCGTTTTTGTTTGAGCTGGTCAGCGATCAGCCGCAGGTACCTACTGCACCGCAGGCCGTGCAGAAATCGCAGCCATCCTTGCGGATCATCGTGTGGTTGCCGCACTCGCCACAGAGCTTGCCTTGCGTCGGCAGGACCTTGTTGCTGGTCGAGTCTTCCGGTGCTTCGAGGATGCCCATCTGCTGCAGCGGGAAGCCGCTCTCGTCGAGGATGCCGAGCATGGCGTAGCGGTGGATGATCAGTTGGGCGATGTAGGCCACGGTCGACGGGAAGGTCTGCTGCTTGCGTGAACCCGGCACGAAGGCCATGAAGTCGCCGAGCGGCTCGGAATAGTCGATCAGCTTGCGCAGCTTCATGCCGATCCAGGCCGGGTCGAGGACGCGCATGTCGAGCGAAAGCAGCTTGGACAGGCCGTCGAGGGCGCGCGGGTAGTTGCCCGAGAGCCACATCGAGTAAGGCCGGGTGACGCCGTCGGGCAGGGTGATTTCCTTGAGACCGAGGACGAAGTCTTCGCCGGTAGACGGGTTATTGACGTCGACTGTCCAGGACAGCGTGCCATCGGTACCGGTCTTCGGCTCCTTGGCGCTGAACAGGGCATCCTTCACCGGCGTCGGGCCTTCGTGCTTGAAGGCGCCGAGCTGTTCGCAACGCCAGCTGATGACCTGGGCCATGGCGGACACCACGGACGGCACGCGCTTGCGTTCGCCGTGCGGCGGCATCGGCATTTCGAAGGAGTCGCCCGGCGTCTTCGACAGCGCGTCGAGCTTCATTTGCAGCCAGCCGTGATCCTTGGCACGCATGTCCATCGACAGCGTCTTGGCGACGGCACCGAGGCCGCGCGGTTCGGCCGGGCCATTGGCCCACACTTCGAACGGCCAGGCCTTGCCTTCCGGCTCAACGTGGCCGACGAACAGCGCGAACTTGCCGATCGGCGAATCGAGCATGTAGGTCCAGCACAGGTTGCCTTCCGGCAGGTTCGGGCGGCCCGGCCAGCGCAGGCTGGCGAGCACCGGGGCCGGCAGGTTCTTGATCGACAGGCGGCGGTTGGCATCGGTGACGAAATCCTGCGGCGCCTTGGCATCGCCTTCGGCCTTGGCCGACTCGCTGCCGGTAACGGAAAGCACGGAGCCGAGCACGCTGTTCGGACGGGGGTAGTCAGCCGGCACGTTGACCGTCTTCGAAATAGAGGTGTCGATAAACGGGGCGACCGCGGCGACCATATCGCTGTGCGCCTGGGCGGAGATTTCGAGGGCCGTGACGAAGTACTCGGGCAGCTTGGCGACGTCGCCGCCACGGTGCTTGTACAGGCGCCAGGCGTAGTCCTCGACCGAGTACTCCTTGATCGTCCCGTCCTGCATGCGCTTCTTGCGGCTGTAGGTCCAGGAGAAGGGCGGCTCGATGCCATTCGAGGCGTTGTCGGCGAAGGCCAGCGAAATGGTGCCGGTCGGCGCGATGGACAGCAGGTGCGAGTTGCGCAGGCCGTGCTTGCGGATCTCGGCCTTGACGTCACCGGGCAGGCGGGAAGCAAAGTTGCCGCCGGACAGGTAGAGTTCGGCGTTGAAGAGCGGGAAGGCGCCGCGCTCCTTGGCCATTTCGACCGAGTACATGTAGGCCGTGTCGCGCATGAATTCGCTGATACGAGCCGCCATGGCGCGGGCTTCCGGCTTGTCGTAGCGCAGGCGGAGCATGGCCAGCGCATCGCCGAGGCCGGTGTAACCGAGGCCGACGCGGCGCTTGTTGGCCGCTTCCTGCTGCTGGCGCTCGAGCGGCCAGTGGGTCGCGTCGAGCACGTTGTCGAGCATGCGGGTCGAGATGCGGATGACTTCGGCGAAGGTGTCGAAATCGAACTCGGCCTGTTCGGAGAAAGCGTCCTTGATGTACAGCGTCAGGTTGATCGAACCCAGGCAGCAGCAGCCATACGGCGGCAGCGGCTGTTCGGCGCAGGGGTTGGTCGCCTCGATCACTTCGCAGTAATTGAGGTTGTTGTCCTTGTTCATGCGGTCGAGGAACAGGATGCCCGGTTCGGCGTGGTCGTAGGTCGATTTCATGACCTGATCCCACAACTCGCGGGCACGCAGCTTGCGGTAAACCCACAGGCCGTCCTCACGCTGATAGGCGCCGGCGGCGCGCATCTCGGCGTTCGGCTCGGCACGGTGCAGCAACTCGACATCGCCATCGGCATCGACCGCTTGCATGAACGGGTCGGTAACGCCGATCGAAATATTGAAATTGCTCAGGTCGCCCTTGTCCTTGGCGTGGATGAAGACTTCGATATCCGGATGGTCGCAGCGCAGCACGCCCATCTGGGCGCCGCGGCGGGCGCCGGCCGATTCGACGGTTTCGCACGAGCGGTCGAAGACGCGCATGTACGACACCGGGCCGGAAGCACGCGACTGGGTACCCTTGACGCGGGCGCCTTGCGGACGGATGGACGAGAAGTCGTAGCCAACGCCGCCGCCGCGGCGCATCGTTTCAGCGGCCTGGGCCAGCGCCGTGTAGATGCCGGGACGGCCATCGGTGTTTTCGACGATGGAGTCGCCAACCGGCTGCACGAAACAGTTGATCAGCGTCGCCTGGAGATCGGTGCCGGCGGCGGAATTGATGCGGCCGGCCGGGATGAAACCGTTTTCCTGGGCCCACAGGAACTTCGATTCCCAGTGAGCGCGATCCGCTTCCTGCTCGACCTGGGCCAGGGCGTAGGCAACGCGACGGCGCACGTCATGGACATTGGTTTCCTTCCCCTTGGCGTACTTCTCGATGAGCACTTCGGCGGAGATTTCCTGCTCCGGCAGCGGGGCAAATTGCGGTGCTGCGGGAATGTCTGTCAGCGAAAGCTGTTCGGTGATTTTGCTCATCCAAGGCTCCTCTACAAAATTCGGATTTTCTGGGTTATTAATTTTCGAATGGTGCAAAGGCTACTAGATATAGTGCGAGGTGGCAATGTCTTGACTAGATGCAGTGTTTGCGTCAGGGGTGGCAAGCAATGCTGATGTGCTAAAAAAAGTCCAAAAAAACAAAGCCCCGGCCGCATTCGCGGCCGGGGCTCAGGCCGAAATATTTTTTCAGAGAGCGAGCAGTGTCTGCGCGTGGTGCGCCATCATCCATTCTTCATTGGTCGGAATGACCAGCACATCGACGCTGCTGTTGCCGGCGCTGATCACGATGTCGTGGCGTGCATTGGCTTCCGGATCGAGGCGGATGCCCAGCCATTCCGACTGCAAACAGACACGGCGACGGACCTCGGCGGCGTGCTCGCCGATGCCGCCGGTGAACACCAGGGCGTCGATGCCGCCCGAGGCAGCCACCAGCGAGCCGAGCTCGCGGGCGATGCGGTAGCAGAACAGGTCGACTGCCTCCCCGGCTTCAGGCTTGTCGCTGGCGAGCAGGGTGCGCATGTCCTGGCTGATCCCGGAAACGCCGAGCAGGCCGGATTCCTTGTAGAGCATTTTGGTCATGTCCTTGACCGACAGCCCCTTGGTTTCCATGAGGTGAAGGATGACGCCGGGGTCGAGATTGCCGCAGCGCGTGCCCATGAGCAGGCCGTCGATGGTCGAGAAGCCGAGCGTCGTGGCGACGCACTTGCGATTGACCATGGCCGCCATGCTGGCGCCGTTGCCGAGGTGGGCGACGACGACGCGGCCGTTGGCGCGGTGCGAGTGCCGGGGCAGGGCGCGGGCGATGAACTCGTAGGACAGGCCGTGGAAACCATAGCGCTTGATGCCTTCGGCCGACAGGGCGCGGGGCAGGCCGAAGGTCTGGGCGACTTCCGGCTGGCTGCGGTGGAAGGCGGTGTCGAAACAGGCGATCTGCGGGACGCCGGGGAGCAGCGCCTGGAGGGCACGGATGCCGGCGACGTTGTGCGGTTCGTGGAGCGGAGCGAGCGGGATGAAGCTGGCCAGATGGCCGAGCACGGTGTCGTCGACGATGGTCGGCTGCGAGTAGCGTTCGCCGCCATGGACGACGCGATGACCGACGGCGACGATCTGCCAGCCGGCATGGGTGGCCATGAACCATTTGAGCAGCGCATCGAAAGCCTGATCGTGGCTGACCTGCTCGCCGGCAATCATCTGGTCGGCAATTTTCTCGCCGGCCTTGTTCTTGGCGACCATTTTCGTGGCCTGGGTGCCGATGCCGTCGATCTGGCCGGAGACTTCGGCTTCCGGTGAAATCGGGTGGGCAAGCGAGAAAAGGGCGAACTTGATGGACGACGATCCAGCGTTGATCGTCAGGATGCCTTGCTTCATTTAGACGGTTCCAGTTTTACGGTTGTGGTGGGCGATCAGCGCGGCGATGACGCACGACGCCGTGCGGGTTTCGGCCGAATCGGCGCGGCTGGTCAGCACGATGGGCACCTTGGTGCCGAGCACGATGCCGGCGGTCAGTGCATTGGCCAGGTATTCGAGCTGCTTGGCGATCATGTTGCCGGACTCGAGATCGGGGACGACAAGGATTTCGGCGTGGCCGGCGACGGCCGACTTGATGCCCTTGGTCTTGGCGGCGACGAGCGAAACGGCATTGTCGAAGGCCAGCGGGCCGTCGAGGATGCCACCCTTGATCTGGCCGCGGTCGGCCATCTTGCACAGGGCGGCGGCATCGAGCGTCGATTGGATTTTCGGGTTGACCGTCTCGACCGCCGACAGGATCGCTACCTTGGGTTCGGGGATGCCGAGGATGTGGGCGAGGTCGATGGCGTTGCGGATGATGTCGGCCTTTTCTTCGAGCGTCGGGGCGATGTTGATGGCGGCGTCGGTGATCAGGAGCGGACGATGGTAGGTCGGCACGTCCATGACGAAGACGTGGCTGATCCGGCGGCTGGTGCGCAGGCCGTTGGCCCGGGCGACGACTTCGCCCATCAGTTCGTCGGTGTGCAGGCTGCCCTTCATCAAGGCTTCGGCATCGCCGGTGCGGACCAGCGAGACGGCGACCGCGGCGGAGTCGTGGCTGTGCGCGGCGTGGACGATGCGGATGCCGTTGAGGTCGATGCCGAATTCCTCGGCGACGGCGCGAATCTTGTTTTCCGGGCCGACCAGGATGGGCTCGATGATGCCGGCCTGAAAGGCCTGGACCGGCCCCTTGAGCGATTCTTCGTCACACGGGTGGGCGACGGCGGTCGGCACCGGTTCCAGACCTTTGACGCGCTCGAGCAGGTGAATGTAGCGTTCGTGCTTGTCGTCGATGCGGATCTCCGGCATGTGCACTTTTTGCAGGCGGGAGACCTTTTCCGTCGGGGCCAGGACTTCGGCCGTGCCACGCACCACCTGCAGGCCTTCCTGGTTGGTGCACACGCAGTCGAAATTGATGTGCTTGTTGTGATCGAATTTCTGCTTGGCGGTGACGGTGATGGTGATGGTGTCGCCGATGGTGACCGGGCGGGCAAAGTGCAGCGCCTGGTCGATCAGGATGGTGCCAGGGCCGGGAAACTGGGTGCCGAGGACGGTCGAGATCAGCGAGCCGCTCCACATGCCGTGGGCGATGACTTCGCGGAACAGGCCGCTTTCGGAATAGCCGGGGTCGACCACCGAGGGATTGACGTCGCCGGTCAGGATGGCGAACAGCTTCACGTCCTCGGGCATCAGGGTGCGCGTCAGGCTGGACGAGTCGCCGACGCGGATTTCGTCGTAGGTGGTGTTGACCAGGTAACGCTGCTCGTTGCTCTCATGCATGGTAATACTCCTGAAAAGACGCTATCCCGAGGGCGGTCAGGCTGCTCACAGTATAGTGTGCTGCGATGCAGCAAACAACGATCCGGCAGCCTGCGCGGGGTTTCGGCTCAGTTTGGTCGGGGCCTTGTGCGGCGCTCGCGGGCGGCATTGACCGGTGGAATGTCGATGTCCAGCTCCGGCCGCAACTGCGCCAGCTGGTTGACCACCCAGTGGTTGGCTTCGCCGGAAAACTCCCGCGAAATCAGCGGGGCACCGGTGCAGGCTTCGACAAAAAGGGCCACGGCAGCCGAGCGGCTGACGCCGTATTCGCAGTGGACGAGCACCGAGATGTCGTCCGGCGAGTCTTGCAGATCCTGGACGAAGGTGAAAATCTGGCGCGCCATGCGGTAATCGAACAGGCCGGGCAGGGGCGCCGGCAGGTATTCGTCGGCCGGCACGGCGTCGTAGAAGGCGAGGCGCAGGATGTGCTCGAAATGGGCGTGCAGGTTGGCCGGCGGGCTGCCCGGGTCGGTGATCGAAATGACGGCAATCGAGGGGTTGCCGATCAGGGATTCGGCGACTTCGCGCGAGGCGAAATAAACTTTGCTGATGCTCATTCCATGAAAACCGGGTCGGAGAAAACGAGGGTGCCGTCCTTGCGCATCATGAGGTTGTCGGCCTTGATGAGGTCGGGCAGGGCGCCGTATTCGGTTGAAAAATCTTCCACCGCCTTGAGCGATTCCTTGAGCGCATCGGTCCACCCCATGGGCGTGACAACGAGGTGATGCAAGGCGATGCGGCCCATGTCCTGGGCCAGGTTGCGCCACATCATGCAGGCGTCGAAATAAGAGAACCGGCAGCGGGTAGAGCCGCTCGACTTCGACGATGTAAAACGGAAAGCCGCGGCTGGAGCGGCCGACCGTGCCGTGGTCGGCAAAAACGATAGGAAAGTGGGTGCCGGTCGGGCGGTCGTCGGCCGTGTAGTAAGCGTAGTCGGTCGGCGATGAAAGCACCTTGTAGACGCGCTCCTGGCCATCGACGGTGTCGGCTTCGAGGACGATGGTGCTCTCGCCGCGGCCGATTTCCCGGCGCCCGTTGAGCAGCGGGTGATCCGGCACCGGGTCGGGGAGTAGTCCGTCAATGTCAGGCATCAGCTTCTCCGAAATCGCTTCAAATTGGCGGGAGCTTGCCCCGCCAATTTGAAATTTGGCCATTTTTTCCGGTTGACCGTAGCAATCGCTACCAAACAGCCTCAGGCGACGATATGGGCGCCGGCGTCGACGTAAATGGTCTGCCCGGTCATGCCGGACGAGCCAGGCGTGCACAGGAAGGCGGTCAGGGCGCCGACTTCGTCGATGGTCACGGTGCGGCCGAGCGGTGCCTTGGCGGCGTCGTTTTCGAGCAGGGTGTTGAAGTTGGCGATGCCGGAGGCGGCACGGGTCATGATCGGGCCGGGCGACACGGCGAAAACGCGAATGCCCTTGGGGCCGAGGTCGTAGGCCATGTAGCGGACCGCCGATTCGAGCGCCGCCTTGATGATGCCCATGACGCCGTAGTTGCGCACGACGCGCTCGGCGCCGAGGTAGGACATGGTGATCAGCGAGCCGCCGTGGGCCATCAGCGGCGATGGCGAAGTCGAGTTCGCCGAATTCGTCGCCGCACTGCTTGATGGCGGCTTCCAGGCTGCCTTCCTCGGTGACGTCGAGCTTGAGGAAGAGCTTGGCGCCCAGCGCTTCGGCCAACGGCTGGGTGTATTTGGCGGTCTTGTCGTTCTGGTAGGTCAGGGCGATTTCGCCACCCAGGGCGCGAATGGCCTTGGCCACGGCAAAGGCGATTGATTTGTCGTTGGCGACGCCGGTGATCAGGCCTTTTTTGCCAGCCAGCGGCAGCAAGGCGTTCATGTTGGCCAGGGGGGATTGTTCGTTTATTGTGGTCATTCTGTTCTTCCTTGCTGAGTCGATCGGGGTGTATTGCGCTGCACCATGCATGGGCGAATGTCACCAATTGATGGTGCTTGGTCAATGTTGCGACGCAGCACCATTGTTGCACATTCCGGTTTTCCGGCGTGTTACAAATCCCCGGTTGTTGATCTCGGACAACAAACGGAAACGTTCCGGTGCTAGTCTTTTCATGTCATAGGCAATTTTCAGGAGATTGTCGTGGGGTTAAATGAAATCAATGCCGAAGCGGTCGCCGCTGTAGTTGACCGGGTAATCAATCGATATCGACGCGATCCGACCTGCATGCTGCAGATCCTGCGCGAAGTCCAGGAGGCCTGTGACTGGGTTCCCCCCGAAGCCATCGACCGCATGCAGGCCATGCTCGGCGTGCCGCGCACCAAGATCGAGGGCGTCGCCGGCTTTTATTCCTTCATTTACACCGAGCCGCGCGGCAGATACCGGGTGTTGTTTTCCGACAACATCACCGACCGCATGCAGGGCAACCGGGCACTCATGGAGCGCCTGTGCGGCAACCTCTGGGTCGAGCGCGGCAAGGTTTCCGAAGACGGCCTGGTCAGCGTCGGCAAGACGGCCTGTACCGGCCTGTGCGACCAGGGGCCGGGGATGCTGGTCAATAACTATGCGATTGGCGGCTTGAGCCTGGAGCGCATCGACGAAATCGCCGAACTGATCCGCAACAAGGTCCCGCTGACCGACTGGCCGGCGGCCTATTTCAAGATCGAAGACAACATCCGGCGCGCCGACATCCTGCTCAATGCCGACTTCAAGCCAGGTGAAGCCCTGCTCGCCGCCCGGGCGCGGGCGCCCAGCGACGGCCTCAATGCCTCCAACACGCGCTCCTGGCGCGAAGGCCTGCCCAGCGGCATCGGCGGTCCGGGCGCCACGCTCGATGAAATCAAACGTTCCGGTCTGCGCGGCCGCGGTGGCGCCGGCTTCACCACCGGCCTCAAATGGGAAGCCTGCCGCAATGCGCAACTCAAGGCCGGCCATCAGCGCATCGTCGTCTGCAATGCCGACGAAGGCGAGCCGGGTACTTTCAAGGATCGCGTCCTGCTCTCAAAGTGTCCCGATCTTGTTTTCGAGGGCATGACCGTCGCCGCCTACGCCATCGGCGCCACCCGCGGCTTTGTCTACCTGCGCGGCGAGTACCGTTACCTGCTCGACCATCTCAACGCCGTGCTGGCTAATCGGCGCCGCGAAAATCTGCTGGGCAAGGACATCTGCGGGCTGCCCGGGGCGGATTTCGACATCGAGATCCATGTCGGCGCCGGCGCCTACGTCTGCGGCGAGGAATCGGCGCTCATCGAGTCGCTCGAAGGCAAGCGCGGCACACCGCGCAACCGGCCGCCATTTCCGGTCACCAACGGCTATCTCGACCAGCCGACCATCGTCAATAACGTCGAAACCTTCGCCGCCGCGGCGCTCATCGCGCTGAAAGGTGGCGAATGGTATGCCGGCATCGGCACCAAACAGTCGGCCGGAACCAAGATTCTCTCGGTTTCCGGCGATTGCGCGCGGCCAGGCATCTACGAATATCCGTTCGGCGTCAGCGTCCGCCAGGTGCTTGAGGATTGCGGGGCGACCGACACGCAGGCCGTGCAGGTCAGCGGGCCGTCGGGCATCTGCGTCGCCGAGAACGAATTCGACCGGGTGATCGGTTTCGAAGATCTCCCGACCGCGGGGGCTTTCACCATTTTCAACAAGAGCCGCGACATGTTCGAGGTGGCGCGCAACTACGTGCATTTCTTCCAGCACGAAAGCTGCGGTTTCTGCACGCCGTGCCGGGTCGGCACTTCACTGCTCAAGAACCTCATGGACAAACTGCATTACGGCAGCGGTTCGCCCTACGACTTCGCCGAAATCGAGAAGCTCAACCAGTTGCTGCAAGCCATGAGCCATTGCGGCCTCGGCCATACCGCCTGCAATCCGGTGCTCGACACCATCGCCAAGTTCCGCCCGGCCTACGACAAGCGGATGATGCAGCAGGACTTCACGCCGGCCTTCAATCTCGACCGCGAACTGTCGTCGGCCCGGCAGATGACCGGGCGTGACGATGCGGCAGCCCACCTGGCGACGGAACATGGAGGTCAATCATGAGCCACACCTTTACGCTCGACGGCAAGGTCGTCCCCTTTGTCGACGGGCAGACCATCATCCAGGCGGCCAGCGCGGCCGGCATTTTCATCCCGCACCTCTGTTACCACCCGGAATTCAAACCGCATGGCTCGTGCAAGCTGTGCACAGTCAAGGTCAATGGCCGGCACACGGCTTCCTGCACGATGCGCGCGGCGCCCGGTATGGTCGTCGAGAGCGAGACTGAGGAAATCAACGCCGAACGCCGGGCGCTGACCCAGATGCTGTTTGTCGAGGGCAACCACTTCTGCCCGTCGTGCGAAAAGAGCGGCAACTGCCAGTTGCAGGCCACGGCCTACCACCTCGGCATGATGTCGGCGCACTACGACCATTTCTTCCCGAATCGTGCGGTCGACGCCTCGCATCCCGACTTTTTGCTCGATTTCAACCGCTGCATCCTCTGCTCGCTGTGTGTGCGGGCCAGCCGCGATGTCGATGGCAAGAACGTCTTTGCGCTCTCGGGGCGCGGCATCAAGACGCACCTGATCGTCAATGCCAAATCCGGCCAGTTGGCCGACACCGACTTCACGCTGGACGACAAGGCGGCGCAAGTCTGCCCGGTCGGCGTCATTCTCAAGAAACGCCAGGGCTTCGCCGTGCCGATTGGCGAGCGCAAGTACGACAAGGCGCCGATTTCCGAAACCGCCGAAACGACGGAGGGCCGCTGAGATGACCGCCAAGAAAAAGCTTAAGGTCGCCACCACTTCGCTGGCCGGCTGTTTCGGCTGCCACATGTCCTTTCTCGACATCGACGAGCGGCTGTTCACGCTGCTCGAACACATCGAATTCGACCGTTCGCCGCTGACCGACATCAAGACCTGCAGCCCGGACTGCGATATCGGCATCATCGAGGGTGGCCTGTGCAATGCCGAGAATGTCCACGTCCTGCGCGAGTTCCGCAAGAACTGCAAGATCCTCATCGCCATGGGCGCCTGCGCCATCAACGGCGGCCTGCCGGCCCAGCGCAACCACCTACCGCTGACAACCATCCTCGAAGAGGTGTATCACACCAGCCCTGGGCTGAAAAACGGCATGATCCCGAACGATCCGGAACTGCCGTTGCCGCTCAACCAGGTGCACCCGATCCATGAGGTGGTCAAGATTGATTACTTCATGCCGGGCTGTCCGCCTTCGGCTGACGCGATCTGGAAGGTGCTGACCGATCTGTTGGCTGGTAAAGAACCTGAGTTAGGCCACGGCCTGATGCACTACGATTAATCGAGGTAGAAAATGACCTACCAACTAGAAACTGCCGCCCACCCCGAAACCCTGCGCCGCGTGGCGATCGACCCCGTTTCCCGGGTCGAGGGCCACGGCAAGGTGACCATCCTGCTCGACGACCAGAACAAGGTGCATCAGGTGCGTCTGCACATCGTCGAGTTTCGTGGCTTTGAAAAATTCATCCAGGGCCGGCCGTACTGGGAAGTCCCGGTCATGGTCCAGCGCCTGTGCGGCATCTGCCCGGTGTCGCACCATCTGGCCGCTTCCAAGGCGCTCGATGTCATCGTCGGCGCCAGGAAACTCACGGCAACGGCCGAGAAGATGCGCCGGCTCATGCATTACGGCCAGATGCTGCAATCGCATGCGCTGCATTTCTTCCACCTCTGTTCGCCCGACCTGCTCTTCGGCTTCGACAGCGACGTGACCAAGCGCAACATCGTCGGCGTCGCCATGGCGCATCCGGAAACGGCCAAGCGCGGCGTGTTGCTGCGTCGGTTCGGGCAGGAAGTCATCCGCGTCACGGCCGGCAAGCGCGTCCACGGCACAGGCGCTATTCCGGGCGGCGTCAACAAGGCATTGACCATTGCCGAGCGCGATGAACTGCTCAAGGACATCTATCACATTGTCCAGTGGTCGCGCGATGCGGTGCAACTGATCCAGAAGGTGCACACGCAGGATCCCGGGTTGTACAACAGCTTCGGCATTTTCCGCTCGAATTTCATGTCCATCGTCGGCAACAACGGCGATCTCGACTTCTATCACGGCACGCTGCGCGCCCGCGACGACAACGGCAAGATCATCTTCGACCACGTCGATTACCAGCAATACAACCAGTACATCGAGGAAGAAGTGCGGCCGTGGAGCTACATGAAATTCCCGTACTTCAAGTCCATCGGCAAGGAACACGGCTGGTACAAGGTCGGCCCGCTGGCCCGCGTGCAGAACTGCTGCCAGATCTCGACGCCCTTCGCCGAACACGAGCGCAAGGAATTTGTCGATTACGCCGGCGGCTCGCCGATGCATGCGCCGCTCGCCTATCACTGGACACGGATGATCGAGATGCTGCACGCCGCCGAGGTGATCAAGGAATTGCTCCACGACGACGATCTGCTCGGCAGCGACCTGATGGTCCAGGGCGAGCGCCAGTCGGAAGGCGTCGGCGTCATCGAGGCACCGCGCGGCACGCTGTTCCACCACTACCGCGTCGATGAAAACGACCTCGTCACCATGGCCAACCTCATCGTGTCGACGACCAACAACAACCAGGCCATGAACGAAGCCATCCGCCACGTCGCCCGGCGCTACCTGCACGGCCACGAAGTGACCGAGGGCCTGCTCAACCACATCGAAGTCGCCATCCGCGCCTTCGACCCCTGCCTGTCCTGCGCCACGCACGCGCTCGGCAAGATGCCGCTGGAAGTCGAGCTGGTCGATCCGGAAGGGCGCATCGTCCATTCGCTGAGCCGTTCGTGAGCGCACCCGTCGTCATCTTCGCCGTCGGCAACCCAAGCCGCGGCGACGACGCCCTCGGCCCGGAATGCTACGGTCAACTGGAAAAATGGCTCAAAAATGAAATGCTGGCCGAGCAGTTCGAACTGATCGAGGACTTCCAGCTCCAGATCGAACACGCCCTCGACCTGCAAGGCCGGCAACTCGCCCTGTTCATCGACGCCGGCGCCAACACCCCGGGGCCATACACCTTCCAGCGCATCGCCCCGGCCAGCGGCGCCGCTTATACGACGCACGAACTGCCGCCCGAAGCGGTCCTCCAGGTTTATGTCCAGACCGAAGGCCAGGAACCGCCACCGGCCTTTGTGCTGTGCATACGCGGCGAGACTTTCGAGCTGGGCGAAGGGCTGTCGGCTGCGGCAAACCGCCATCTTGAAGCGGCCTTCGGCCTGCTCAACAGCCTCTGCCGGCAACCCTCGCTGGCTGCCTGGGAACGGGCGGCGACACCCGTCAGCGCCTGAAAGCAAGGCTGCCGACCAGGTTGGTTTTGCGATGACGCCCGGCCTGGCGTTATGCTGGCATTTCCAAGCCCCGCTTCAATCGCCGCCATGAAGTTCTCCCGCCTCTTCCTGAACCGCCTGCAGAATCAACCGGTCGTTACCGATACGGTTGTCGTCATCGATGTGCTGCGCTCGTTCACCTCGGCGGCAGTGATGCTGGCCCGGGGGGCGCGGGCGATTTATCCGGTCGAGCGCATCGCGGCGGCCACGGCCCTGCTGGCAGATATGACGCAGCCGCTTTCGGTGGGTGCCGTCGGCGGCGGCGATCCGGTGCCCGGCTTCGATTTCGGCAATTCCCCGTCACAACTGATGCAGGCCGATCTGGCCGGCCGCCAGGTGGTGATGACCACGGCGGCCGGTGTGCGCGGCCTGCAGCGGTTTCGCCAGGCGCGCCGGCTCTACGCTGCCAGTCTGGTCTGCGCCCGGGCAACGGCCGAGGTGATCCGTGCGACGGGGGCCGATGAGGTCTGCTTCGTCATCACCGGCGAATGGGTGGACCGCGACGGCGACGAGGACATGGCCTGCGCCGACTACATCGAAGCGCTGTTGCGCGGTGAGGCAGTCAGTCCGCAAGCCTTCGTCCAGCGCGTCCGGGACTCCGATTTCGGCCAGCGCTTTACGGCCGGCACCTGGCCCAACCTGCCTCGGGCCGATCTCGATCTGGCCGCCCGGGCCGATATTTTCGACTTTGCCATGCCGGTGCGGCGCGAAGGATCATTGCTGGTCATTCGTCGTGCGCTCTGAGATCCGGGGCTGGCAGAAAACCGGTCAGGCGCCTAGTTTGCCAGCGTCGGGCTGGTTGGCGGGGGCGATCAGAACGCGGTTGCGGCCGGCATTCTTGGCTGAGTAAAGCGCCGCATCGGCCCGCGCAAACCAGGCTTCGACAGCTTCACCAGGGCCGAGCAGGGCGCCGCCGATGGAGGTGGTGACCGCTTTGCCATCCGGGGTATGAATCTGCTGTTCAGTGACGGAACGAAGGTGCTCGGCCATCGACCGCAGGCTCTCTTCTGCAATTTTCTGGACAAGAATGACGAATTCTTCGCCACCGTAGCGGAACAGACGATCGTCCTTGCGGATATGTTGTTCGAGCAAGCGGGCGAAATCGATGAGAACGAGGTCGCCCGCTGCATGCCCATGCTGGTCGTTGATGTTCTTGAAGAGATCGAGGTCGAGCACGAGAATCCCGTAACTTCGCTGTTCCCGGACGATGGTTTTGCGGGCCCGCTCCAGTTCGTCGAGCAGCGAGCGCCGGTTGAATACCCCGGTCAGCGCATCCTTGGTGGCCAGGGTTTCCAGTTGGGTGCGCTGCATAGCCGTGCGATAGGCGAAAGCGTAGGTAAGCAGGGCGCTGACGAGTGCCGTGACGAAGAAGGAGGCGGCATCGGTCAGCGAAGCGGCAAAGCCGCCGCCGACGAGCACGGTGGTCAGGCTGAGCAAGGCGATGACCAGGGCCCGGCGCCGATCAACCAGAAAAAAGTTGGCGACGACCGCCGGATAGAACCAATAAACCCCGGGGGCGCCCAGAATGTAGACGGCGCAGGTCGCCGTGACACCGATGAAATAGGCCAGGAAAATGCTCGGGCCGTGTGCATCGCCGGTCAGCCAGGCGCGCAGCATGCTGCCCAGAATCCCGCATTGAACGAGCAGGTCGATTGCCAAGCCGCCCCACTGGGCATTGAGGCCACGCAGCACCGTGAAAGGTGTGATTCCGACCACGACGATGGTGCCGAGAAAAGTAACGATGGCCAACTGAAAGTCGTTGGCGAGCCGGTACCTTATCGTTCTCAGGTTGATCGCCGCGCTGGATTCAATGGACTTCAATGTTCGTCGGTGAAGAGTCGAGTGGGAAGCGGATTTCTGTTTTGAATCCTGGGCCTGTACGTCATGGCCTGGGGGGCAACGGTTCGATATGGCGGGGATCCATATCCGGCGCCCGGATGACCGGGCGCGGGGCTGGCTTCAGCGATAAACCAGTACCGGCACCTTGGAGTGGGTCAATACCTTGTTGGTCTCGCTGCCGAGCAGGAAGCCGCTGATGCCGCGGCGACCATGGGAGGCCATGAAAATGAGGTCGCAACCGGATTTCTCGGCGGCTTCGATGATCGCTTCGTAGGGGATGTCGCTGGTGGCGGCGGCCGTGCTGCACTGGACGCCGGCGTCGGCGCACATTTTCTCGACTTCGCCGAGGTATTCGCGGGCTTGCTGGTCGGCCAGCTCGGCGAATTTTTCGGGGGTCGTCGGGTCGATCAGAGCCCCTTCGCCGAAGTAGGCGATGGGATATTCCGGCTTGGCGAAAAACACCGTGATCCGGGCGCCGGCTTCCTTGGCGAAGGAGACGGCACGTTGTGCCGTAGCGCGGGAGAGTTCGGAACCGTCGGTCGGGACGAAGATATGCTGGAACATGCGTAACCTCCTGAAATGGTCTGCTGGCATTGTATTTCGCCTTGTTGAGGTTCATGCTACGCCAAGTCGGGAGGATTGAAAACATGCGTCTCGGGTTTCTCGGAGCGGCCGGTGAAGTGACCGGTTCCTGTACCTTGGTGGAGGCCGGCGGTGTCCGTTTCCTGGTCGATTGCGGCATGTTCCAGGGCGGCCCCGAAGCGCGACAAAAGAACCAGAAAGCGCTCAGTTTCGGCTTCGATGTCCGGCAGATCGATTTCGTTCTGCTCACGCATGCCCACATCGATCATTCCGGGCTGTTGCCGCGGCTTTCCATGCTCGGTTATCGCGGCCCGGTCTATGCCACGCCGGCGACCATCGCCCTGCTTGAAGTGCTCTTGCCGGACAGCGCCCACATCCAGGAAAAAGAGGCCGAGTGGCAATTGCGCCATCGGCGGCGTGGCGGCAAGGCGGAGCGGGGCATTCAGGCGCCCCTGTATTCCGTCGCGCAGGCGCTGGCCTCGCTCAAGCTGCTGCGCCCCGTTTCCTACGGTCAACCGGAAAAAACGGCCGAAAACGTCAGCGTCATTTTCCGCGATGCCGGCCATATTCTCGGCTCGGCCTCGCTCGAGGTGACCGTCGGTGGCGAAGGCAAGCCCCGCCGGCTGGTCTTTTCCGGCGATCTCGGCATGCCTGGCCGGCCGATGCTGTGCGACCCGGCGCCGTCGCCCGCCGAAGCCGACGTGCTACTCATCGAATCGACCTACGGCGACCGCCTGCACCGTTCGCTGCCGGAAACCGAAGATGAGCTCGTCGCCGCCTTCGAGCGTACCCGGGCGGCCAAGGGCAACCTGATCATCCCGGCTTTCGCCGTCGGGCGGACGCAGGAAATCGTCTACATGCTGGCCGACCTCGTGCGCCGCAAACGCCTGTCGCCGCTCAAGGTTTACGTCGATTCGCCGATGGCCAACGCGGCAACGCGCATCACCCTGGCCAACCAGCATTTGCTCGACCCGCAAACCCGCGAGCTGATCGCCTGGCTGAAAGCGCATCCCAAGCAGATGAGCCTGGAACTGGTCGCCGATGTCGAGCGCTCTATCCAGCTCAACGACATCCGCAGCGGCGCCGTGATCGTCTCGGCCAGCGGCATGTGCGAGGCCGGGCGGATCAAGTACCACCTGCGCGAAAACCTGCCGCGCAGCGAGTGCAGCGTGCTGATCGCCGGCTTCCAGGCGGCTGGCACGCTCGGTCGCCGTCTCGTCGATGGTGCCAGGCTGGTCCGCATCTTTGGCCAGACCGTACCGGTCCGGGCGCGTATCTACACCGTTGGCGGGCTGTCGGCGCATGCCGATCAGGCCGCCTTGCTCAAGTGGCTGGGCGGTTTTCACCAAGCGCCGGCCAATACCTTCGTCGTGCACGGCGAAGCCGGCGCCTCGGCCAATTTCAAACGCGCCATCGAAACCACGCTCGGTTGGTCGAATGTCCGCTTGCCGCACCCCGGCGAGTTCATAACGGCGTAACATCAATTCGTTGTATTCACACTGAATCAGTAAGAGGTAACCCCATGTCTGGTAACGGAACCGGCCGCCACAACGGCGTCGACATCAACACCCTGAGCCCGGTCGAATCGCTCGGCAAGGCCGTCAGCAACGCCATCGATCCCTACGGCGTGACGACCTCGCTGCTCAATGCGCAAATGGCCTGGCTCATGCACCCGCAGGAGCTGACCCGGGCCATGAGCGCGCTGTCCGGCGATCTGGTTGCGCTCCAGTCGCACGTCATGCGCCGGGCGCTGGGGGTTCCTTCCGGCGACGTCGTCCGGCCGAGTAACGATGACGCCCGTTTTGCCGACCCGATCTGGACCGAGTCGGCGAGCTGGGACATCGTCAAGGAATGGTACGTCGCCTTCGAACACCGCTTCGAGGACATGCTGTTCGAAACACCGGGGCTGTCCGACAAGGAGCGTCGTCGCTCGGCCTTCTGGCTGCGCAACTGGCTCAACATGGTGGCGCCGACCAACTTCTTCTGGCTCAACCCGGTGGCCATGAAACGCTTCGTCGAAACCAATGGCGGCAGCCTCAAGCAAGGTTGGGAAAACTTCCAGCGCGACGTCAAGGCCAAGAATATCCTGATGGTCGAGCCGGACGCCTTCAAGGTCGGCGAGGATCTGGCCACGACGCCGGGCAAGGTCGTCTTCCGCAACCGGCTGGTCGAGCTGATCCACTACGCGCCGACCACCGAAAAGGTTAGGGCGATGCCCATCGTCATCATCACGCCGTGGATCAACAAGTTCTACATCCTCGACCTGACAGCCAGGAAGAGCATGGTCAAGCACCTGACCGACCAGGGCTTTTCGGTCTTCATCACGAGCTGGAAGAATCCGGGCGAGGACCTGGCCGACGTTCGTTTCGACGATTACCTGCTCGAAGGGGTCAATGAGGTCGTGCGTGTCGCCACCGAGTTCTGCAAGGTGCCCAAGGTCCATCTCGTCGGCTACTGCATCGGCGGGACGCTGGTCAGCACCTTCATGGCCTGGGCCAACAAGCGTTTTGGGGCGGACAAGGTGCCGGTCGCCCACTGGACGCTGTTCACCACCCTGACCGATTTTGCCCACCCCGGCGACATCGACGTTTTTATCGACGAAGCCTGCATCAACGCTCTCGAAGAGTCGATGGCCAAAAAGGGCTTCCTCGACGGCAGCGAAATGGCCAGCTCCTTCCGCATGCTGCGCTCCAATCCGCTGATCTGGAACTACTGGGTCAACAGCTACCTGCTCGGCCAGCCGCTGCCGCCGTTCGACGTGCTGTTCTGGAACATGGATACGACGCGCATGCCGCAGGCCATGCATTCCTACTACCTGCGCGAGTTCTACCTCAACAACAACCTGATCAAGCGCGACAAGCTGACCATCGCCGGCGAAGCGATCGACCTCGACCTCATCGAACAGCCGCTCTACGCCGTGACGGCCGAAGACGACCACATCGCGCCGTGGAAGCAGTGCTACCGCATCCGCAAGCAGATCAACGTCAAGGCGCCGGTGCGCTTCGTGCTGTCGACCTCGGGGCACATCCTCGGCATCGTCAACCCGCCGGCCAACCCGCCCAAGCGCGCCTACTGGATCGGCGAGCCGGAACGCAACGAGCATTGGGAACACTGGTTCGACCGGGCCGAGAAAAAGCCGGGCACCTGGTGGGACGACTGGACGCACTGGCTTGGCGAGCGGACCGGCCATCTGGTCGATGCCTACCCGGCGGCCAACCGCAAGTTCCCAGCCCTGGCTGACGCTCCGGGCAGCTATGTGCTCGAAAAATAAATGGCAAAACCGACAATTCGCTAGTTGTTCCTTGCCGGAATTGATACATTGCCATCTGACCGAACGACAGGCTGCGCAATGACCATGACGACTGCATTGACCACCCGACCGAGCAAAGCGCAGCAGGCCGGAGTGGACCTCTTGCGCATTGTCCGCATCAACGAGGAAATCAAGGCCGTCGTCGGCGTTGCCTTCAGGATCAACATCATGGCGCTCAACGCCATTTTCCTTGCCAAGCGGGCCGGTACGGCGGCGCGGGGATTCGGCGTTCTCTCCAACGAACTGCGGGTCTTTTCGCAGGATCTGCGCGACGGCATGTCGGCGCTGACTGGCCAGATCCATGGCTGCGTCACCGAAGTCTCGGTCGTGCTCCAGGATATTCGCCATACCGCGCTGCTGCGTCAGGCCGTCGAGCAATCCCCGGCCGCTTGCGGGCGTGCCGTGCTGGCCGCGCGTGAGCTTGAAAACGACCGTCATACCGAACGTCTGGCCCGCTTGCGCAAGCAGTTGAGAGCGGCGCTCGACGATGCCTTCCGGATGGTCGAGCTGGGTGGCGTGCTGGCCAAGTCGGCCAAGATCGAGGCGGCCTACGGACAATCCTTCGCCGTGCCGCTGGCCCAGGTGTCGGGGGAATTCGACGGCGTCGTCGAAGAAATTCGCGCCTCGCTGGAATCGCTGCGCCGGTCGGCCTTTTTTACCGGCAACTGAGAATACGGGAGCGTATGCGTGAAAAAAACCAAAACGATCTTTCAGGATGGCAATCACAAATGGGTCGCCATCGTGCGCGATCCGGACAAGCCGAATTACCTGATCGATACCAATGAATACCTGGTCACCCACGGCAGCCAGGGAATTCTGCTCGATCCGGGCGGCGCCGAGGTCTTCCCGGCGGTGTTCTCGGCCTTGTCATCCGAATTCGACCCCTCGGCCCTGTCGGCCATTTTTGCCTCGCACCAGGACCCGGACATCTGTTCGTCGCTGGCCCTGTGGCTGGAGTTCAACCCGAAGATGCGCTGCTATGTGAGCTGGTTGTGGAGCAGCTTCATTCCGCATTTTGGCGGTACGGCTGATACTTTCGTGGCGATGCCCGACGAAGGTCTCGACATCTCGCTCGATGGCTTGCACCTCCAGGCCATTCCGGCGCATTACCTGCACTCATCGGGCAATCTCCATCTTTACGACAAGCTGGCCAAGGTCCTGTTTTCCGGCGACGTCGGTGCCGCCCTGCTGCCGCCCGGCGACGACGGCCTGTTCGTGGAAAATTTCGATGCCCACATCCGTCATGCCGAAGGTTTCCACCGGCGCTGGATGGGTTCCAACGAAGCCAAGCGCCGCTGGTGCGAGCGGGTTTCGCAAATGGAGATCGACATGCTCTGCCCGCAACACGGTGCCATCTACCAGGGCGCCGATGTGCAGCGCTTCATCAACTGGTTCGACGGTTTGCAGGTCGGCATCTGCGGCAGTTGATTGAGGCGGATTTGATGGCGGTCAAGGAGCCGTTTGGGGGCCTGCCCCGAGAATGGCTCATCCTTAGCCAGTGAGCCGCCCATGACCACCATTCGCAGTTTCATGACCGAAGACCATCGCCGTTGCGACGACCTGTTCGCCGAAGCCGAACAGGCCGTCAGCAAGGGCAATCTGGAGCTTGCCCTGGTTGCTTTCGGGCATTTTCGCTCGGCCATGCTGGCCCATTTCGACAGCGAAGAAAAAACGCTTTTTCCGACCTTCGAAGCCAAGACCGGCATGCGCCAGGGGCCGACCCAGGTCATGCGCATGGAGCACGAGCAACTGCGCGGCCTCATGGATGATGCGATAAATGCCCTGAAGGCGGCCGATGCCGAGGAATACCTCGGCCAGGCCGATACCCTGGTCATCATGATGCAACAGCACAACATGAAGGAAGAGAACATGCTCTATCCGATGTGCGACCAGCATCTGACCGCTGAACTGCCGGCCGTTCTCGAACGGCTGGAAATGGAACTCTGCGAACAATGACCCACCCCAAGACCCCGCATGTCGTCGACGCCCGCTACATGGAGCCGCCCGAACCCTTTGTGGCGACCATGGAAATGCTCGATACGCTCAAGGACGGCGAGAAGATGCTGCTCCTCCTCTTCCGCGAGCCGCATCCGCTCTACAAGGTGCTGCGCCAGAACGGCCACGATTACGAAACCGAGCTGCTGCCCGACGGCACCTTCGAAATCTTGATCTCGCGCTGAGCCGGCCGCTTCCCCAATAACTCACGCTCCATGCAAGCGATGCTGGCCTTCGAAAACGCGCCGCCCTTCGCTGCACCGCTGCGCTTCTTCCTGACGGCGCCGCTCTTCGCCGTACTCGCCGGTTTGCTCGTCGCCTACCAAGGGCCGGACATCTTCGCCTCGCGCTGGACGCCCGGCGCGCTGGCCGCCACGCACCTGATCACCATCGGTTTCATGCTCCAGGTCATGCTCGGCGCGCTGATCCAGATTCTGCCCGTGGTCACCGGGGCCAACCTCAAGCGACCGCTGGCCGTTGCCCGCAGTGTCCATGTCGGCCTTTCGGTCGGGGTGCTGCTGCTGGCCGCCGGCTTGCTGTCGGGCACGCCCACCCTGCTCGGTAGCGCCGCCTTGGTCCTGACCCTGACCGTGCTGCTCTTTCTCGTCGTCACGATCATGGCGCTGCTCGACGTACCGACCACCAGCCCGACCATTCGCGGCATCAAGTTCGCCCTGTTCAGCCTGGCCGGCGTCGTTGGCCTGGGCGTCGTGTTGGCGCTCGGGCTGGCCTACGGCTGGCCCTTGCCGCTCATGGCGCTGGCCGACCTGCATGCCGGCTGGGGGCTGGGCGGCTGGGCCGGCGTGCTGCTCGCCGCCATGGCCTACGTCGTGGTACCGATGTTCCAGCTGACCCCGGGCTACCCGGCGCGAGCCAGTTGGTGGTTTCCGCTTTTCATGCTGCTCATGCTGCTGTTGTGGAGCCTGGCCATCCTCGCCGACTGGCCGCTGCTCGCCCGCCTTGCCCAGCTTGGCGCGGCGCTGGCCGGCATCGCCTTTGCCGGGCTGACCTTGCGCCTGCAGGGCAAGCGTCGGCGGGCCCGGCCGGATGCCACCTACCGCTACTGGCAACTCGGCCTGATCGCTTCCATTTTTGCCCTTTTTTTGCTGTCGACCGTAGCAGTCTGGCCGGCCGCCGCCGACATCGACGGCTGGACCCTGGCCTTCGGCGTACTGCTCGTCGCCGGCGGCTTCCTGCCCTTCATCACCGGCATGCTCTACAAGATCGTACCCTTCCTGTCCTGGATGCATCTGCAGAACAGCGGCCAGGCCAAGGTGCCGGCCCCGGCCATGAACAAGATCCTGTCCGAAGCCGAAATGCACCGCCAGATGCTCGCCCATGCCGCGGCCCTGGCCTTGTTGCTGGCCGCCATCTTCTTCCCGGCCTGGCTGGCCCGGCCGGCCGGGCTGGCCTTCGCCGTGGCCAACGGCTGGCTGTGGTGGAATCTGGCCAGCGCCATCCGGCGCTATCGTGGGCATCTGGCCGACATCGAGGCTGCCCTCGCGGCCAAACTGGCGACGCCATGAGCTATCTCGCCCTCAAATACCTGCACGTCACCTGCGTCGTCCTCAGTGGCCTCGGCTTCTGCCTGCGCGGCTGGTGGATGCGGCACGAATCGCCGCTGCGCCAGCACCGACTGACGCGAACTCTGCCCCACATTGTCGATACCCTGCTGCTCGGCAGCGCGCTGACCATGGCCTGGCTGAGCGGCCAGTATCCATTTGTGAATGGCTGGCTGACCGCCAAGCTCTTCGGCCTGCTCGCCTACATCCTGCTCGGCATGATGGCGCTCAAACGTGGCCGAACCCTGGCGATCCGGATGCGCTACTTCTGGCTGGCCGTGCTGGCCTACACCTACATCGTGAGCGTGGCGCTGACAAGGAATCCGCTGCTGTTCCTTTAGCCCCGCTGCACAATTTTAGTTTTGGCCCTTTTTTCCGGTTGACCGTAGCACTCTGCATGCTGTGCCATGGCGATTCCTGCAGGGCTTACCAGGCAAGTCCGGGTGAGGCGGATTTCTTGGGGTTCTGTTCGCGCCATGCCGCAAAGTAAGGATGCAGCTCGTCCGGCAGTTCAGCCTCGAAGGCGGCGTCCAGGCGGTAGTGCGGCATGAAGTCGGCGATGGCGTTGAGCAGTCTTTCGCCTTGCTTCCTGTCCTTGGGGCGTTTCAGCGGGTTGCGCTTTTCCTGATCGCTCATCCACAGCTTGTGCAGGGCAAACCAGCGCGGATCGGGGGCGACGATTCTGGCCGGGCTGCCGTCGCGGGCGCAGACGACGTGGTCGACGAAAGTTCCGTTGAGCAGCCACTCCTGCTCCGGGAGGGCGAGCGGTGCCGGCTTGTCGCCGGCGACAAGCGTGCCGGCCCGGCTCGGGGCGACGAGCAGTTCGATCTCGTAAGCCTTGGCGTTGCGGGCCTGAAAGTTGCGCTCCTGATTGATGGTGTAGGTCGGGTCGACCGCTTTCAGGATGTCCCAGATCGGATTTTGCCTTGCCCCTGCATTGAGCAGTTCAAGTCCACCAATCCATGCCATGTCGAAATCCTGGGTTTCGTCGAGGCCAGTGCCGATTCTGGCCTGCGCCTCGATTTCGTAGGCTGGCATGGCATTGGTTCCAACGACGACGACAGACCTGCCGAGCATGCTGCGAATATCCGCTTCACGCAGGATGGCGGCGGCTTCAGGGGAAATCGAACCCAGCCGCAGGGCGCGATAGAGGCGCCCGACTTCGCCGATGGCTTCCTTGGCACCGTTGCGGCGATCGCGTGTCTGGTGCCATTCGGCATGCAGACGTTCGGTTTCCGGCGACCGAGGCCCCCGGCCTTTGGCATTTCCCCGGCTGTCGATGATCTCGTAGAGATAGTCCTTGCCGTTGACGGTCTTCCAATGCAGCGGATTGCCCAGTCGGCGCAATTCGATTTCGGCGTCCCTGAATGCGCTGTAGTACTGGTCGAGGTTGATCAGGGTTCGACGCTGTTCGTCGGTGTAAGTATCGATTTTCAAATCGTTTATCCTGAAATTTTTAAAAAACAATATTCAGGATAAACCGTTATTTATCAGTCGTCTATTACATTCGCCCCAGCTTGCGATACAGCGTATTGCGGCTGATGCCGAGCTGGCGGGCGGCGGAGGAGATGTTGCCGCCGGCGGCGTCGAGGGCGCGCATGGCGGCCTGGCGGCTGATCGCATCCATGCTGTTGGCGCCTTCCAGCGGGGCTGGGGCCCACGGGTCGAAACCTTGCGGCGTGCCGGGGGGGGCGGCGATGATGGTTTCGAACAGTTCTTCCGGCAGGTGGGCTTCGGTGATCAGCGATTCGTCGTCGTCGAGCAGGGCGATGGCGACCCGGATGACGTTGAACAGCTGGCGGATATTGCCTGGCCAGGCGTAGTTCTCGATGGCGTGCTGGGCCTTGTCCGAGAAACGCACCTGCAGGCTGCGGGTGGTCGTTTCCGAGGCGGCGATCTTGGCGACCAGGGCGCGGATGTCGGTCCGCTCGCGCAGGGCCGGCATGGTGACGCTCATGCCGTTGAGCCGGTAATAAAGGTCTTCGCGGAAAGCGCCGCGGGCGACTTCTTCGCGCAATTTGCGGTGGGTGGCGCAGACCAGCGAAATATCGACCTGGATCGCCCGCGTGCTGCCCAGCGGCGTGACGCAGCGTTCCTGCAGTACGCGCAGCAGGCGGGCCTGCAGGTTGAGCGGCATGTCGCCGATTTCGTCGAGGAACAGCGTGCCGCCATGCGCCTGCTGGATCTTGCCCGGCGCGCCTTCCTTGCGGGCGCCGGTGAAGGCGCCGCCCTGGTAGCCGAACAGCTCGGATTCGATCAGGGTTTCCGGGATCGACGCGCAGTTCAGGGCGACGAAGGGGCCGGTGCTGCGCGGGCCGCTGTTGTGGAAGCCCTTGGCGAACATTTCCTTGCCGGCGCCCGATTCGCCCTGGATGAGGATCGGGATGTCCTTGCCGAGAATGCGCCGGGCGCGTTCGATGGCGGCTTGCAGGCGGGCGTCGCCGGTGTTCAGGGTGTCGAGTGTCGGGCCTGATTGGCTGGTCGCCTCGGGCCGGCGCGGAGGGCGCAGGGAGGCCGGTTCGTCGTAGATGCGGCCGGCTACCGATAGCGGCGGCAATTGACCGCGCAGCTGGACGTGCAGCGATTTGCCATTGACGTTGATCTCGTAACTGCTTTGCTGCATGTGGCGCAGGCGGTCGATGAGGGCCGACAGGTTGCTTTCGAAAACCATCGAAAAGTCGCGGCGCACGGCGTCGACCTGGCGAATGCCGAGCAGTTCGGTACCGTTGCGGTTCATGGCCAGGACCTGGCCGTCCGGCGAAACGGCGGCGATGCCTTCCTTCGGGCTGCCCAGGTAATCGGCGCGGCTATGGAAACAGACGAGGATGTCGCGGGCATGCATCGATTCGAACAGCCGTTTTTCGACGATGGCCGACGACATGCGGACCAGGCCCAGCGTGTGGCTCTGGTAGCTGCGATAGTCGCCGGAAATGTCGAGAACGCCGATGAGCCGGCCATCCGGCCCAAAGATCGGACTGGCGCAGCAGGTCAGGAAGCTGTTGTGTTCGAGAAAGTGTTCGCCGCCGAGGATGGAGACCGGGTTTTCTTCGGACAGCGCGGTGCCGATGGCGTTGGTGCCGCGCTGGTTCTCGTCCCAGGAGGCCCCGGCGGCCAGCGCGACGCGGTCGGCGCGGCTGACGAAATCGGCATCGCCGACGGTTTCGAGGAGCAGGCCGTTGGCGTCGGCCAGGATGACCATGCTGCCGGATTCACGAATCTGCTCGTAGACGTGCTCCATGATCGGCCGCCCCTGGGCGAGCAGGAAGCGGTTGCGATCCTGCTCCGTCTTCAGGGCAATGCGGTCCATGGCCTCGGCGGTCGGCGTGTAGTTGCCTTCGCCCAGACCGAAGCGCCGGCAACGTTCCCAGGAACGAATGATGACCGGGTCGATCAAACCGTCGGGCAGGGCGCCTTCAGCAAAAAAGAGCTGTCGGGCCTGTTGCAGGCGTTGGCCGTGTATCTCGGCCAATAGTTGTATCTGTCCCATCTCTCCTCCGGCGACGTCTCTATCTCTATTTATAGTTGTATTGCTTCATAACGTAACACCTGCCCTTTTTATTAGCAATGTAGCGAGCAGTGCGCCACACCTTTGAGCAAGTGCCGTGCCAAGCCTTGCTCAAACCGGCGGTTTTTTGCCATCTCCTGCAATGGGCCGAAATAGCGCGATTTCTCGTTGTGATCGAAGAGCTGGCACAGGGTTTGCAGAAGCCTTGTCACAAAGGCAGTACCCCGCAATCAAACAAGGAGACATTGTGAAACATCCGTTCCGACACATCAGCGCTGTTGCCGCAGCCCTTTTCATCTGCACGGCCGCACCGCAGGTTTT
>PHCH01000154.1 GCA_002840785.1 Betaproteobacteria bacterium HGW-Betaproteobacteria-4
GCTCAAACGCCCCGGTGTCACCCTGCAACTGCTGTGGGAGGAATACGCAAAGGGCAACGACCTGGCCTTCAAGTACACCAGCTTTTGCGTCAAATACCGCCAGTGGGCCATGGGCCTGAAGCGCTCCATGCGCCAAACCCACATCGCTGGCGAGAAACTGTTTGTCGACTACGCCGGTCAAACCGTTCCCCTGATTGATGCGCTCACAGGTGAAATCACCAAGGCACAGATATTCGTGGCCACCTTTGGCGCCTCCAACTACACCTATGCCTGTGCCACGGCGCGCCAGACCACGGCCGACTGGATTGGTGCCCAAGTGCTGGCACTGGAGTATTTCGGTGGCGCACCGCGCCTGATCGTGCCAGACCAAACCCGCTCACTGATCAAAAACCCGTGCAGCTACGACCCGCAAAACAACCGCCTGTACGAAGAATTTGCCGCCCACTACGGCTGCGCTCTGCTGGCAGCAAGGCCCGCTCACCCCAGAGACAAACCCAAAGTCGAGAACGCCGTCCTGGTGGTTGAGCGCTGGATACTGGCACGCCTGCGCAATCGCAAGTTCTTCAGCCTCATGGAGCTCAACCACGCCATTGCCCTGCTTCTGAACGATTTGAACCAGCGTGCCTTCAAAAAGTTGCCCGGCAACAGACGCAGTGCTTTTGAGCAGCTTGATCTTCCAGCCCTGCGCCCACTACCAGCCAAGCGCTTTGAGTTATTCCGCTGGAAATCGGCCAAGGTCAACATCGACTACCACGTTGAATTTGACGGCCACTACTACAGCGTGCCCCACACGCTGGTGCGAACCACGGTGGAGCTGCGAGCGAGCGACACCTTGCTGGAGTGTTATTCCTCCAACCAGCGGGTGGCCTGCCACGCTGTGAGCCACCAGCGCGGTGCCCACACCACCACGCCCGAGCACATGCCAGCGTCCCACCGAGCTCACCTGGAGTGGACGCCGCAAAAGCTTATCGACTGGGGTCTGCACATTGGCGTGAGCACCGCAGCGGTGGTGACCTGGCAGCTCGAACACCGCTCTCACCCTGAGCAGGGTTACCGGGCATGTTTGGGTTTGCAGCGCTTGGCACGTGATTACACGCCTGTGCGGCTGGAGGCGGCCTGCACCCGGGCACTGGCGATTCGATCACTGACTTACCGCAGTGTGGCCTCGATCCTTAAAACAGGCTTGGATCGCCAGCAGAACCTGCCAACCATGACTCCAGTGGCGCTACCCCTGCACGAAAACATCCGCGGCTCGGACTATTTCCACTGAGCCGACACCCCCCAACAAAAACAGAATTGATCATCATGAACGAACATACCCTTACCCAACTGCGCAGTCTGCGCCTGGATGGCATGGTGCGCGCCATTGAAGAGCAAGCCAACAGCACAGCAGCCAGTGCACTGGGCTTTGACGAGCGCTTCTCTATGCTGGTGCAGCGTGAACTTGCCTGGCGTGATGAACGCCGGGTTGAACGTTTACTCAAGGCTGCCAAACTCAAAGTCAGCAGTGCCTGCGTAGAGGATATTGATTGGCGTGCCAGCAGATCACTGGATCGCTCCCTGGTGGCGGCCTTGGCCGGTGGCGACTGGATTCGCAATGCGCAAAATCTGCTGATTACCGGCGCCACCGGCTGTGGCAAAACCTGGCTGGGGTGTGCCTTGGCACATCAGGCGGCCAGAATCGGCTTCTCGGTGCTGTACGTGCGCGCCGGGCGGCTCTTTGATGAACTGCATGTCGCCCATGGTGATGGCAGTTTTGCTCGGCGTCTGGTGCAACTGGCCAAACTCGATCTCCTTGTCATCGATGACTTTGCGATTTCTCCGATGGGTGCGCCTGAGCGCAATGATTTGCTGGAGGTGCTCGATGACAGGGTGGGTACGCGCTCGACCTTGATCACCAGTCAATTGCCGGTCAAAGCCTGGCATACCTATCTGGACGATCCAACGCTGGCCGATGCCATTCTGGATCGTGTCGTGCATAGCAGCCACAGGATTGATCTCAAGGGCGCCACGTTGCGAGATCCAAAGGGGAAGTGACTGCCTTGCTCACGCAATACCGCCTGGACTGTGGTGGGTTAGTGCATGAATACATGCACAACCGGGGGTGCCTGCCGGCGGCCCTGGCAGGGGCCTATGCAATTGAAAATTCCAAAAGACAAACTTCGCAAGTCAAAAAACCATCGCTTCGCGCACAACCACCGGCAAACGTATTGGCCATGGTTGCGATACATTACAAACTCGCTTGCGCGCATCCCTGCGCGTCCACGATGACGCTGAAACACCGTCCACGATCAGTTTGAAACAGGCGTCCACGATCGCTGAAATACGCA
>PHCH01000036.1 GCA_002840785.1 Betaproteobacteria bacterium HGW-Betaproteobacteria-4
GCGCGGTGCCTCATGGGCGCCACGATTCACCCAGCCCAAGCTGTCACGCAGTTCATTGAAGACACGATGTGCCTGCCTATCGCTGAGTGGCTGCCCCAACGGCGCAGCACCCTCCTCGTCAGCCCAGTCCATCCCCTCTGAAGCTATCACCCCGCTCCCAACACCCAAGATCGACACTTCGCGGACGATCATTGTCCAGTTCGACCTCGGCAGCGCAAAGCTAAGCCCCGCTGCCCGTTCCAGCCTGAATGGGGCAATGAGCACCCTGCTTTCGGCACGCCAGATCATGATCGTCGGCCGTACGGACAACACCGGGCCGCTGGCCTTCAATGAATCGCTGGCCCTCGCCCGCGCGCTTGCGGTTCGCGACCACCTGCTCAGCACCCACCCGAGGCTGACACCCACACTCAGCGTCAAGGCCCGCGGTGCGTGCTGCTTCATTGCCGCGAACGACACCCTGGCCGGCCGCACGCAGAACCGGCGGGTCGAGTTGGTCTTTGATCTGCGCGACAAGGAACGGCCGTGACATCGCGGCTTCCGCCGGCTGACATTCAAATCCATTACCCGCCGAGCGCATGCGCTCTCACCCACCGGCATGTTTATGTGCCCACCCGCCTTCCTACCCCCTATTCGTCATTCCACTTTTGTTCGGAGGTTCTCATGAACGCTACAGCCCCTGTTTTTTTCCCTCACCTTGCCGCCCGTAAGCCGATGAACCTTACCGTGCTGCTGGCGATGATCGCCCTCGGTCTCGGCATCGCCTTTCCCGGTTACGCCCTGGATCTGGTGGCGTTCACCGGCATCACCGGACCGCTCACTTCAGCCCTGACCCAGATCGCCGCACTTGGCCCGGGGATCAAGGCCCTGGTCGGCTTCGTCGGCTTCGTCGTCGCCCTCATCTCGCTATCGGCTCTGCGCAATTTCGGCCCGGTCTTGTTCTACATCGGGCTGGCCATCTTTGCCGCCGTGGGCCTGGTGATCGCCGGCGCGATCATGGGCGCGGTGATCTGAAACGCTGGCATCGACCCCAGGAGCCCGATATGCAAGCCGACACCTACATCCCGCGGCGTCTCGATGATCAATGGAAGATCGGCTTCTGGGATGTCGATGTCGCCGCGCCGATCCTGTTCATGTTTTTCGTTGGCTATATGTCCGGCAGCAAGACCTCGTTCGCCGTCTGCATGGCGGCAGGCATCTTCGTCTCGCGCTGGATCTCGCGCATCAAGGCAGATAAGCATCCGGCCTTCGCCATCCACTGGCTGTACTGGCACCTGCCAGCCAGTCCGCTGACCACGATGCGAGCCACGCCGCCATCGCACATCCGCCGCATGGTCGGCTGAGACAAGGAGAAAAGCCATGGACTTTGAACGGCTCAACGGCGACATCAAGGAAATGCGCCGCCGCAACCGCGGGCTCGGTCTGGCCGTCGGTGTCCTGGCCGCCGGCCAGATCCTCGCCCTGATAGTTATCCTCAACCTGCTCGGCACGGTACGCACCGTCGTCGTGCCGCCCTCGATCGACAAGACCTTCTGGGTCACCCGCGACAAGGCGAGCAGCGAATATCTCGAGCAGATGGGCAGTTTCATCGCCTGGCTGGTCCTCGACGTGACGCCGGCCTCGATCGACTGGAAGAAGGAAATTCTGCTCGGCTATGTCGAACCGGAACAGTACGGCCCGTTGAAGACCCGACAGGAAGTGGAAGCCGAACGCCTGAAACGGATCAACGCCGCCACCGTCTTCGCGCCCCAGCAACTGGTCCCCAGCGAAGAAGGCCAGAGCGTCGTCATCCGCGGCCGCCTGCGCACCCTGGTCAATGGCTTCGAGACAGCAAACGACCTCAAGTCCTATCGGGTCGAATTCAGCTACGCCGGTGCACGCATGCATCTGAAAAGTTTCAAGGAGGTAGCCAATGTCGGCAACTGATTTCCGCCAGGCCCTATCCCGACCAGTTCCAATGCCTCGGCGCGGATGGACGATGTGCGCTGTTCAGGTCATCGCCTGTCTCGCCACCATGACAGCCGTGCCCGCCCAGGCACTGCAACTGGTCGAGGCCAGCGACGGCGCTTCGGTCGAAGCCATCCTGTCGATCCGCGAACCGACCCGCATCCGCATCGAAGGCGCATCGATCACTGATGTCTTTGGCAATATCCATTCGAGCCAATGCGGCTTGGCGGCGGCGCTTCCCACCGGTCCGGGTATGACACCCGCCGGTACCGGTTCATCGCCGATCAATCCGGCTGGCGAGATCGCCCTAACCTGCGATCGCGACAAGGGCGAAATCTATGTCCGTCCAGTCGGCGACTCCGCCAAACCGATCAATCTCTTCGTCGCATCGGCCAACGCCACCTATACCTTGCTGCTACGCCGTTCGGATACCCCGGCCGACACCATCGTCATCCGCGACAAGACGCCAAAGGCCTTGAAACACGTGCAATCGGCTCCAGCCGGCCCGTCGCCCAACCAGGTACGGGCGATGAAGGCCCTGTTGGTAGCCATGGTTTCGGATCGTGTGCCGCCGGATATCCGGGTCGAAGAGACCCACGGCACACTCCCGTTGTGGAACGAGGCGCGGTTTTCGCGGGTGCGCCAGTACGAGGGGCGAAGTCTGGTCGGCGAGAAATACCTGCTGCAGAACATCAGCGATGCCCCCATGGTACTGGCCGAACAGGAATTCGACCGCGAACGGGACAGCGTCGTCGGCATTGCCGTCGAGCACCACAACCTTCGCCCTGGCGAGAGCACCAGCGTCTATGTAATCCGCCGTGGAGAGACGCCATGACGACGCCGCGTCAGTGGATGCAGACGCTGCGGGGCTTACCGCAGCAATTGCTGCAGCACCTGTCCCCGCGACAACGCCAGTACGCCATGCTCGGTGCCCTGATGGCCGGCGGTGTCGGGCTGCTCTGGTCGATTTTCGCATTCACCGCGAGCACGCCGTCCCCGAGCACCACGCAACCCGCTGCCGGGCCAGCCAGTTCGGTCACCAACATCGGCGTGATGTCGCCCGGTGCCCAGGTCAATCCGGTCGATCAGTGGGTCGGCACGGCCGGGCGCAAGCTTGCCCAGTACGAGAACGAACGCGAAGAACAGGGACGACTCAACAAGGATCGCCAGACCTTCGAAGCGAAAACGATGCAACGCTTTGCCGAACTGGAACAGCGACTGACTTCGACCCAGCAGGCTGCAGCGACGCCCCTGCCGTCGACTCCACTCCCGACCATACCACCGGCGGCGAGCCTGCCCCCAGCGCCGCCACCGTCCAGGGGCTTGCCCACCGGAGCAATGCCGAGTGGCACGCCAGGCGACCTGCTGGCGCCGAGTCCACTTACTGTGCCAACGCAAGCGATTACCCGGATTAGCGTGGCCGAGCGCTCCCTGCTCGCCAGCACGGGAGAGAAAGCAGAGCGCGCCGCCGGGGCTGGATCACAAACCACCCGAACCGTATCCACCTTCCTGCCCGTCAGCTTTACCCGTGGCACGCTATTGGGTGGCCTGGATGCACCGACCGGCGGTCAATCGCAATCTAATCCGCACCCGGTCCTGATCCGTCTTTCAGACAACTCCTTCCTGCCCAACCGCTTCCGAGCCGAATACCGGGAGTGCTTCGTGGTGGCCGCCGGCTATGGCGACATCAGTTCCGAGCGGGCCTACCTGCGTACCGAGAGTCTGTCTTGTGTGCGCACTGACGGTGCAACGCTGGAAGTCAAGATTCAGGGCTCGATCTACGGCGAGGATGGCAAGGTCGGCATGCGCGGGCGGCTCGTCACCAAGCAGGGCCAGATGCTCGCCAACGCCTTGCTGGCCGGCGTGGTCAGCGGCATCGGCCAAGGCCTGGCGACCTCGTCGACCGAATACAGCACCTCGGCTCTCGGCACGGTCGCCAGCGCCACTGGTGCCGAAGCCTACCGCGCCGGCCTCGGCTCGGGTGTCGGCAAGGCCCTTGATCGCCTGGCCCAGTACTACATCAAGCTCGCCGAGAACACCTTCCCGGTCATCGAAGTGGACGCCGGCCGCGAGGTCGATGTGGTGATCACAAAGGGCGTGCGCATCGATGTGCCGATGACAAGCGGCGAGCCAGCTACCGCCCGCTTCGCCAATTCCCCTGAAACCCGTTATCTGGAGACCTCGGACGATGGCAACTACTAAACCCATGCGCCGGCGAGCACTCGTCGCGGCCTTGAGCATGACAATTTTAGGTACCTGCTTCGCCGTCAATGCGGCCACGCCCGACAAGACGCAGTTGCTGACAGCCTTGCAAAAAGCCCATCCGGGGACGCAGTTCTCCAGCATAGCCCGCACGCCCATCGCCGGCCTCTACGAGGTCTGGATGAACGGCAACGTGGCCTATGTGTCGGCCAGGCAGCCGCGCTACTTTCTCTTTGGTCATCTGTTCGATACCAAGAGCATGAACGACCTGACCGGCCCGAAACTGGCGCAGGCCGGCAAGGCAAAAAAACCCGATGAAGCGCGCCAGAAATACCCGCCAAGCACAGCATCACCGATCCGCTTCGAACAGTTGCCTCTGAGCGATGCGGTTAAGACGGTGCGCGGTACTGGCCAGCGCCGGGTGGCGGTTTTCAGCGACCCCAATTGCCCTTACTGCAAACAGTTGGAGGCGGAACTGGCCGGCCTCGACAACATCACCATCTACACCTTCCTGCTGCCTTTCCTGGGTGAAACGAAACCAATCGCCGTCTGGTGTGCGGCCGATCGCACTTCGGCCTGGCGGCGCCTGATGCTCGATGGAGACGACAGCCTGCTCAACACCGGCGCCGCCTGTGACCACCCGATCAGTCGCAACCTGGCGCTGGCCCGCCAACTCGGCGTGCAAGGCACGCCCACACTGATCTGGGCGGATGGCACCCGTAGCGAAGGGTTCGTTGGACAGACCGTGATCGAATCACGACTCGCCGCGACCGCTTCACAAGTTGCGTCGGAGAAACAGCCATGAAGACGCTCGTCCTGCGAATGGGTGCTGTCTGCCTGCTTCTCCCCTTGGCCGCCTGCATGAACATGTCCGGCCTGGGCGGCGACTCGAAGTACGCCTGCAAGGCACCTGATGGCGTTGCCTGCGACTCGGTATCCGGCACCTACGCCAATGCCCTTCACAACAATCTGCCCAGCCAGCAGGCCCAACGCTCCGCTCGCCGGCAGAAAGAGACATCCGAAGAGAACGCCACCCCCACGCTTGGACGTCCTATTTCCTCGGCAACAGCCAACCTTTCCGGGATGGCCGTAACGCCGAGTCCCTTGCGCACCCAGGCCCGCATCCTGCGGCTGTGGATCAAACCCTGGGAAGACGCCGACGGCGATCTCTACGATCAGGGCTATGTCTATGTGCAGGTAGATAACGGTCAGTGGCAGATCGACCACGTGCAGCGCCAGATCCGTGATCTCTATGCCCCGCTGAAGCTGCCACCCAAACCGGCCACGGAGGCAGCAACCGAACCCGGTGCCAGTACACCGTCGCCCCTACCAATGTTGCAACGCCCGCCGCTGCCCGGGGCCGGCGCCAACCCTGCGCAGTGAGGTCAAGATGAACACCGCCCACAGCGATCGCCATTTCACCGCTCAGCGCGACCACGCCCATGCCCCGCGCTTTCCCTTCGGCGAGCCGGCTGACACGCCGGCCGAACAGTTCGCCAACTGGCTGCCTTACTCTGGCTATCTCGCCGCCGAGAAGATTTTTGTGAACCGCGACAGCATGGGCGTCATGCTCGAACTGATGCCGCAGTCGGGGGCCGACGAGCGGATGGCTGAAGTGTTGATTTCGCTCTACGCCAATTGCCCGCCCGGCACCGGTATCCAGTTCCATCTCTTCGCCTCGCCGCAGGTACGCAGCCAGTTGCGCCAGTACGCCAATCTGCGGGTCGAGGATGTGGATCAGGCCGAGCAGGCCAAACAGTGGGGCCGCCCGGCGCGCAACGGCAATCTGTTCCGCAAATTGGCGCGCCAGCGCGTGGACCACCTGTTGCAGGGCGCCCAGAAGTCGCTGACCGCCGGTTTCCACTACACGATCCGGGATTTCCGGCTAATGCTGAGCGTCGCCTTCCCGGGCGACCCGGAAGACCTCAACAAACGCGACGAACTGCTCGCCCTGCGCGACTCGATGTCGTCCAGCCTGCGCTCGGCCTCGCTGCCCAATCGCGTTTGCGATGCCGCCGATCTGATCAACTGGTGTGCACTGTTCACCAATCCCGACCGCATCTCGCAGACCGATGCGCCGGACCTCAATTACGACGACGGCCGCGAACTGCGCGACCAGATCGTCGATTTCGACACCATCCAGGACCCGCATCCGAGCGGCCTGACCTTGTGGAAGGAAGCCAGTCCCGATGTACTGGAGGCGCGTTTCTACTCGATCAAGAGTTTTCCGGAACGCTTCGCGCTGTGGCAGATGGGATCGCTGATCGGCGACCTGATGCAGCCGGCCTTGCAGTACAGCGCGCCCTTCCTGCTCACCCTTGGCGTCCAGGTCCTCGACCCCAACCTCACCAAGTCGGTGGTTACCGCCAACCATGTGCGGGCAACACAGAACGCCAAATCGAAGATGGCCGACGTCATGCCGGACGTCAACAAGAAGCTGCAGGACTGGACGGCCGCCGCCGATGCCATCGACACAGGTGGCAACCTGGTCAGCCTCTACCACCAGTTGGCGATATTCACAGCGCCCAACAAATCGGTCGCTGCCCACGAAGCGGCCAATGCGATCTGGCGCGGCCGCGGCTTCCAGCTTAACGCCGATGCCTACATGCACCGCCAGGCACTACTCGCCAGCCTGCCGATGACGCTGACCGAGAAGTTCCACAAGGACTTGGTCAAGATGCGCCGGGTCACGCGCAAGACCATGGCCAACGCCATCCACATGGCACCGCTGATCGCCGAGTGGCGCGGCACGCGCACGCCGGCCCTGGTTTTCGGGGGACGGCGCGGCCAGTTGATGACCCTCGACATCTTCGACAACGATCTCGGCAACTACAACTTTGCCATCATCGGTGCCCCCGGCTCAGGCAAGTCGGTGCTGATGAACGAAATGGCCTGGTCCTACCGGGCCATCGGCGCCAAGGTATGGATGCTCGATCTTGGTCGCAGTTTCGAGAAGCTTTGCCGCAAGGCCAAGGGCACTTATATCGAGTTCCGGCACGACGTGGACATCTGCCTGGACCCATTCACCCACATCGTCGATATCTTTGAGGACATCGACATGCTTGTGCCCGGCATCGCCAAGATGTGCTCGATGCAGCACACGCTGGAGGAAGTGCAGTACAAGGCCATCTCGGCCATGGTCCTCAAGCTCTGGCGCGAATACGGCAATGATTTGCGCATCACCGGCCTACGCGATGCCTTCAAGAGCGGGAGCATCGAAGAACTGGGCGTCGTTGGCGACCAGCGCATCAAGGACCTCGCCATCATGCTCAACCCGTATTCGCGTGGCGGGCAATACGAACGCTTTTTCGAAGGGCGCAACAACATCGACTTCTCCAACGACTTCATCGTCATCGAGAACGAGGAACTGAAACGCCGGCCCGACTTGCATGCGGTGGTGAACATCCTGCTGCTGCACCGGATCACCGGTGAGATGTACCTCACCCGCAACCGGCGCAAGGTGCTCTTCGTCGACGAGCTGAAACAGCAACTGGGCGACATCGGCGCCGACGATCCGGTCAAGGCGGCGGTCATTGAGGAAGCAGCACGGCGCGCCCGCAAGTACGGCGGTGCCCTCGGCACCGCAACCCAGAGTGCCGACGATTTCTACGGCTCGACCCAGATGGAAGCGGCCTTCAACTGTTCGGACTGGGTTTTCCTGCTCCGTCAGAAACCGGAGTCCATCGAAATGCTCGACCGCAAGGGCCGGCTGACCATGGACGAACCGAAGAAGCGGCTGTTGAACTCCCTGCGCACCGAGGCCGGCGTCTTCTCCGAGTTGTACATCTCGTCGCCGGTCGGCGAAGGCGTCGCCCGCAACATCCTCGATCCTGCCACCCATCTGCTGTTCTCCAACAAGCTGGAAGACAACGCCCCGATCGACGAATTGCGCGCCCAGGGCCTGTCCATCGACGAGGCGATCAGCGAGTTGCTGCGGCATCGGGGGCATACGGTATGAAGCCGAATACCGCCCAGTTATTGCGCCACGGCTTGCTGACGTTACTTGTGGTGAGCGCCGCCCTGACCACCTACGACCGTTTCGTCCTGCGCCCCGCGCTGGTCATCGGCGTGGTCGACGTGGCCGATGTGTACCGCGCCAAAGAAGCCGAATTTACCCAGATCCTGACCAAGGCCAGTTCCGAGGATGACCGGCAAAAAGCCCTGTTCATGGCGCGAAGCTTTGCCCAGCGCCTGCCGGTCGCCCTTGAAGAATTGCCGCGTGAATGCGGTTGCCTGGTCGTCCTCAAGGCGGCCGTGGCCGGACCGACCCCGAATACCATCGATCTGACGGCCGCACTGCGCAGAAAGGTGACAGCGCCATGAACAGTGATCCTCTTCAACTGGCGGTTGCCCATCCCGCCGCGAGACCCAAACACGGGCGGCGCATCCTTGGGGGTTTTGGCGACTTCCTGCGCCATGCCCGCCAGCGCTGGTACCTCTACCTGCCGATCGTCGCTATTTGGAGCCTGGCCTATGTCCGCCTCTTCATCGATGCGACACCGCGAGTACCAGTCCTTTTCAACTGGACGCCGAGCCTGCCCTATCGCGTTGCTTGGCTGCGGCATGGTCCTCATCAGTTGCATCGGGGCGACTTCATCGTTTTCTCCTTCGCCGGCGAGGCGCAGCATCGCTATCCGGGATTGCACGGTCAACCATTCTTCAAGATCGTGCGCGGTTTACCGGGCGACTCCGTAACCGTCAGCGGCCGGCAGGTCGCGATCAACGGCGAAGACGTTGGTGCGGCCAAAACCAAGGACTATGACCGCCGGCCACTCGCGCCGATTGCGCCGACCGTCATCCCGCCTCGCCACTATTACGTGCAGGGCACCAGCCCCGACTCCTTCGACTCGCGCTATCAGGAAAGTGGCCTGGTCCGGGCGGAGCAGGTGATCGGCGTCGTGGTTCCCCTGTTCTGAGACCCCAGCCATGCTCCGCCCCCTCATTACCATCAGCTTGTTCGGCCTTCTGGAATTTTCCACCGCGTGGGCTCAGACCCCTCCGGCCGAGGTCCCATTACCAGCCCCCCATATCAGCACGCCAGTGACGCAAGGCGTTCAGCCCTCTGACCACGTGCCACTGGCCGACTATCTCGCCCTGCTCAGGCAAATCGCCCCTGCCGCCGAAGCCGGGGCGCGGGATTATCTTGCCGCTTTCGCGCGGCGCTGCGGCCGCCCCCTGACGCCGGCCGAATTACGCCGGGCAATGGCCGACGGTGACGGCGATCCGGCACTGATGGCATTGATCCGCGCGAACCACCTGGGCGACACCGCCGGGCGTGAACAACTCGCCGGACAAATCCGCTGTCCGGGCAAGGCGGCGCGATGAAACGCCTGATCGTCGTCCCGTCCCTGCTCTTCGCTCTGCTGCTGGCCGCAACTGGCACGTCCGCTCTTGATCTGGGTGTCATCGGGCCGACCTATGAAATCAGCGAACCGCATCTGCTGCAAATGATCGAGCAACGCCTGCGCGACAAGGAACGCAGCGGCGAACTCAAGCGCCTGGAAGAACAGGCCCGGGAACGGGGCATCGCAACGGTAAAGAACCCACCGCCGGTCGCCGGCCTGCACTCGACCGAGACAGCCAGGACCTTCTACTTCGACCCGAGCTTCACGCTCGACCGCAACATCCTCGGCCCCCGGGGCGAGTTGCTGTTTGCCGCCGGCACCCGCAAGAACCCGCTTGAGGTGGTCTCCCTGTCCCGGCATCTGCTCCTTTTCGATGGGCGCGACGTGCGCCAGGTAGGCCGTGCCCGGCAGTTGATCGCCTTCTACCAGGGGCGGGTCAAGCCGATCCTGGTCGGCGGCTCCTACCTCGACCTGATGAAGTCATGGCGCATGCCGGTCTATTTCGATCAGCAAGGTCTGCTCACCCGCCGCCTGGGCATCACTCAGGTGCCAGCCCTGGTATCGCAGGAAGGGATGCGCCTGCGCATCGACGAACTGGAGGTCGCGCCATGAGCCAACGCTGCTTCTTGAACAGTCTCCCTATCTCTCTGGTGCTGCTCCTCGGCCTCTACGCCCTGCCGACCCTGGGCGCCGGCACCGCCACCTGCACCGGCAAGTTTCCGAATCCGATCACCGATATCTGCTGGTCCTGCATCCTGCCAATCAGCATTGGTAGTGCGCGCATCGCCAACTTCGGCGATCAGGAGGACACCGACAATCCGCCCAATCCCGTCTGCAGTTGCCTGGTCAATCCGATCGTCGGTCTGTCCATCGGCTTCTGGGAGCCGGCACGACATGTCGAAGTGGTGCGCAAGCCCTTCTGCCTCGTCTCGCTCGGCGGCGTCGACCTCGATCCGGGCATCCCGGCCCCCGAGGCGGCACGCTTTACACGGCCGGAGGGCGATGGCGACGGTGGCGGTTTCTATCAGGCGCATTACTACCTGAACCCGGTGATGTACTGGCTGGAAGTGGTCACCGACTTTCCCTGCCTGGAAAAGAGCTCCTTCGACCTGGCCTACATGACCGAGGTCGATCCCTTGTGGGCGGACGACGAACTCACCCTGATCCTCAATCCTGATGCCGTGCTGTTCGCCAATCCGGTCGCCATTGCCGCGTGCGCCGCCGATTGCGTCGCGGCCTCGGTCGGCTTCGGCATACGCGAGATGTTCTGGTGCGCTGGTTGTCAGGGCGGTATCTATCCGCTAAACGGGCACGTCCCTTATCACCTCGGTGGCGTCCGGACGGCCGCGCTGATGGCCCAGCGCCTGAGCGCCAAGATGCACCGCGAGTTGGTGGCCTGGGGTTGGCATGGCAAAGACGGGCTGTGCGGCCCGTACTTCGAGCCGGTGATGGACAAGACCGCCTACAAAACCCAGCTCACCTATCCCATTCCCAACACCGACAAGGAAGGCGGCCGCTGCTGCCAGCCCTTCGGGCGGACCACCGTGCTCTGGGGGGCCGGCAAGGAATACCCAGTACGCGGTGAGGACTTCGCCTTCATGTTGTTTCGCAAAAGGAATTGCTGTGTCGGCTACTGACCTCCATCGCTTCCTCACCCCCCTGCTCCTCGGTCTCTGCGCCGCGTTTGCTATCGGCAGCCCGGCCCAGAGCCAGATTTCGCCGGTCGTCACGGAAGCGGAGATCGAACGCGCCCGGCGCGAGACACCCACCGTCACCGAGCAAGATATCGAATTGGCGCGGCAGAAGTACGCCCTGCCGAGCGATGCCGGATACCGATCCGCGCCGCCGAACAGCCCGAAAATCGAGGCTCTCCCCAAGCCGGCAACACTCGTCCCGGTCGACCTGGAAGCGCTGGCCCGCGGCTTTGCCGGGCAATCCGACGCGATGGCTCAGGCCCAGGGGCTCACTACAGGTCCAGGACTTTTCATCTTCGTCAGCCTGACCATGCCCCGCGCCACGCTGCAAGGTCTGGTCGACCAGGCGGCACGGGCCAAGGCCACCATCGTCATCCGCGGCTTTGCCAACGGTTCGCTGCGCGACACGGTTGCCCAGGTCCAGGGCTTGATCGGCAAACGGCAGGTAGCAATCCAGATCGATCCGCTGGCCTTCGACCGTTTCGCCATCAGCAAAGTACCCAGCTTCGTCTTGGTGCGCGACGGCACACGTCCCGCTGCCTGTGCCAGCGGCAGTTGCGCCCCTGCCGACAGTTTCCTGCGCTCAACTGGTGACGTCAGCCTGGATTACGCGCTGGAATACATGCAGCGCTCGGCGCCTGCCTTTGCTCCTGCCGCCGAACTCTTCCTGAAACGCATCAAGGGATAGGTGATCGCCATGCGCCGCCTGATCATCTGGATCACGCTGTTCTGCTTCGTCACGACGCAGAGCGCCGCTATCGCCGGGCCGTTTGAAGAGGGCACCGCCGCCGGCCAGGTGGCCAACCCGGTCATTCGCGGCACGGTGAACATGCCCAGCGCCTCAAGTGCCGTACCGGAATACACCACGACGCCACCGGAAACGGCGTATTACGGCCAGCCCAACCTGTCGGGCGCAGCCAATGTCCGCCTGAGCACCTGCGCGGCCAGCGCCAACGATCCAGTCTGCCAGGCCCAGGACGGGGCGCTGAGCTCGGCCAACACGCCCCGCCCGGCGATCTCCGCCTACGATCCGGCAGTCACTGCGGCCCGCGGCATCGCCCGCAATCCGTCGAGCGCCTTGGGCAGCCTGGCTGACTATTACTCCGGCTGCACCACCGCCGAGGTCAGTAGCGCGGCAGGCACCACGACCAAGGTCTGCAACCGTTACAGCGGTGTCGGCAACTACACGATGCGGCGCGATCTGACGGTGGAGATAGATCTTCAGCCCAGTTGCGTTGAAGGCACCTGGGTTGCTCATGGACAGGTCAACCGCAACGGCGCCGACTACATGATCGCGGAAGCTCAATGCCAACTGCGCAGCGACAGGCTGCAACGTTTTCGCTTTTATGCGGCGGGCGGCAAAGGGGCTTGCATCGGCTGGCAAACCGTCGACCTGCCGACCGCGCCAGCCACCCAGGCCACCTATGTCACCAACCTCGCCCCCCATTGGGAAGGCCATTGCTGGAGCCCGTTCCAAGTCGTCATGGCGGCAGGTTCCGGCTGCACGAGCGGGACTTGCAGGTATACCTTCCAGTTCGGCTCAACGTGGAGCCTACCCCTATCGTTTATCCAGCCGGCCATGGTGCAACACGAGACCGATGTCTGGGTCGACAAGAGTGCTGCGCTGAATGCGGGGGGGCGCTGCACCATCACTACCGCCGACACCTGCGTCGACGGACCGGCGACCAAGGCCATCGAAGGCCGCCCCGTGACCCGTGCCTGCTGGTCCTATGAGCGCACCCTGACCTGTAGTTCAGGTTCCCCGGTCGACGAGTGCGCAGCACTGGCCAGCAGCGGCTGCACCCCGGCCAGCAGCACCTGCAAGCAAACGAATGTCGGCAGCGGGCTGTGCGAGATCACCCAGGACACCTATACCTGCCCGGTTGCCGCGCAAACCACGACTACTGCCTCGAACTGCCCGGCTAACGTCTACTGCCTGGGCGCGAACTGCTTCAATACCAGTTACACCAATGATGCGGACTTCGCCCGTTCGATGTCCATGATGGAAGCCGGACGCGAGGCCGGCGTGTATCTCGACACCAGCAAAATGCAGGTCTTCAAGGGCGAAGGCAACCGCTGTCGCCACCGCCTATTGAAGAACTGTTGCAGTTCCGACTCGTCTGGTGCCGGCATGACCAATCAGAGCCTGTTCGGCACCGGCTCAAGTCTGGTCTACGACGTGCTGATGAATTCCCAGAACCGCGAGTTCCTTTATCAGGGCATGCAGGCCTTACTGCTAGGCGGCGGTTTCAGCGGCAGCTTTACCACCTATGGCATCACAGTCGCTGTCAACGGGACGGCACTACCGGCCAGTTCGGCCGTGCTCTATTCCGGTGAAAGCCTGGTCGTGGCCTTCGACCCTTGGTCGCTGGTCATTGCGGTGGTGATCTACATCATCATGTCGATGTCGTCCTGCAACGAGGAAGAAGGCAAACTCGCCATGAAGGAAGGGGCCGGCCTGTGCCATACCGTCGGCACCTGGTGCTCCTCCTGCTTCCGCCTCTTCGGCAAGTGCGTCTCCTGCCTCGAACACAGCACCGGCAAGTGTTGCTTCAACAGCAAACTCGCCCGCATCGTCAATGAGCAGGGCCGCATACAGGTCAGCAAGGGCTGGGGCTCGGGCGAAAGTCCCGACTGCTCGGGGTTCACCATCGCCCAACTCCAGAGCCTCAACTTTGCGGCCATGGACCTCACAGAGTTCTACGCCTCCATCGTCCCGACGCTTCCCAATGCCGGCGCAATCCAGGGCAGCAATGCTGCGCGCCTGACGACCTGCTACTACGGACAGGGAAAGTGCCAATGAAGATCGCCTATACCGCCGCGTTGATCGCCGGATTCACATCGCTCGTCCTTGCCGACGAGGTGCCCAGAGCCCAGGTCCCGGATCCACGACCGGTCATGTTGGCCGCCCTCCAATCGGTCAATGGAGAGGCCCATGGCATCCTCAGCGGCGAAATTGCTGAGGCGCTCACCCAGCGATTTGCTGCCACCTCGCCGATCTACATCGATGTCACGACCGAGAAGCGCTATGCCCAGGCCGGTTGTGCCCGCTTGAATGTCAGGTTCTGGCAGGCCGGGGTTTTGCTGCCCGGTGCGTCGAGTCCGCGCCGCCAGACCATGGATTTCGGCATCAACTACTGCCTTGATGGCCAGCCACCGCAATCCCTGAAGTAGGGCTACACATGAATAGTCATAACCGCCCCGCCCTCCCGCTGCTGCTGACCTTCGCCGTGATGCTCGGCAGTCATAGCGCGACAGCCCAGGATGCTTCCCGCTACTGGGCCGACAGTTGGCGCGGCTGGCATTTCTATGAGGCGCCGGCACCAGAAGAGACCGAACATCCATTCCCGCTGGGCAAGGCCACAGCCACTGCACCGCCCGCCCAACCCTCGCGGGCACAGGAACTGGTCGAATTCGAACGTCTCCAGAAAACGCTGGAAGAGACGCGCAACATTGCCATCATGCGCCCGAGCGAAGCCAATGTCCGGCGCTACATGGAACTGGAGTCCCTGGTCGTCGCCCGCGCTTCCTATTTCGCTGACGTCGCGCAGCGCGTTGCCTGGGCCACGCCCCAACTCGACCCGACCCTGCAGGGCCGCCCGGTCAATGCCAAGGCACTGGAAGTCTTCGACCAGGCCGAACTGGTGGATCGTTCGCGCGCTATTGCCGACCTGGGCAAGGATCACGTGCTGTTCTTCTTCTATCGCTCGGACTGTCCGTACTGCCATGCCTTCGCACCGACACTGGCAGCCTTCCAGGCGCGACACGGTATTCAGGTCGTCGCCATCAGCGTGGACGGTGGTCCGCTGCCGAGCTTCCCCAATGCCCGCCCGGACAATGGCATTGCCACCACCCTGAAGGTCAGCCAGGTGCCCGCCATCTTTCTGGCTCAGCCCTTCACCGGAAAGATCTCTCCCATTGGCTTCGGGGTGCTCTCGGAATCCCAGTTGCTCGAGCGCATTGCCACTGTGTCCGCTCCCCAAGCCGAGGCCATCCTGCCTACAACCACGCAAGGTCTCGCCCTTCCCCTGGAGGCGCCATGAAAAATTACGACCATCCTCATTTCCGGCGTAGCGCTGCCACGTTCATGGCCTTGCTGCTGGCGATCCCATCCGTTCAACTACAGGCCGGCGACCTCAACAGCGAGGTGAGCAACATGTTCAACAACCTGGGCGCCATTGGTAACTACACAGCACCCGGTGCCTTCCGCGGCCAGACCTTCAATACCTACACCGGCGGCAGCCTGATGATGCGTTCGCCGAACAAGGTTTATCAGCTGGCCGCCATCCAGTTCCCCAGCGCCAAGGCCGGCTGTGGTGGCATCGATGTCTTTGGCGGCTCCTTCTCGCACATTTCGGCAACCGAGTTCAAGAACATGCTGAAGAACATCACGGCGGCCTTGCCGGGGATCGCTTTTCAACTCGCCCTGGAAGCGGTCTCGCCCCTGCTCGGCGGACTGACCAAGTGGGCCAAGGGACTGGAGACCTGGATCAACAACGCCCGGATCAATTCCTGCGAAACCGCCAAGGCCATTGTCAGCACGGCGGCCGAATCGATTGGCTACAGTTCTCAGGAAACCTGCGCCGATCTGGCCATCGAGATGGGCATGGAAAGCGATCGCGATGCCGCGCGTCGGCGCTGTGCGACGGATCGGCCCAGCATTCTCTCCTCGGCACGTTCCTCGGGCGACCCGAAGGTAAAAAACAAGGCGCCCTTCGTCGGCAACCTGACCTGGAAAGCCTTGCAGTACACCGGCGCTTATCTCGACGATCAGGAGCGCGAACTGATCATGAGCCTGGTTGGCACCATTATCTATTACCCGGAAGAGTCGGCCCGCGACCCTGAGCCGATCGCCCCGACGCTCACCTCGATCAGCCAGTTGCTGTACGGACAGGGTGCGGCCGCCGGTACGGATGTCGTGCAGCATGTATTGAAGTGCAACGACTACAGCAATTGCGACGTCGTCACCTTGAACACCACGTACACCCACACGCCCTTTACCGCCAAGGTCGAGGCGATCATGCGCTCCATTGCCGAAAAGATCACCACGCGCACCGCCATCCCCAATAACTCGACCGAGGTCGGCTTCGTGAATCAGACCACCGAGCCGGTCTACAAGATGTTGTCCATCGGCACCAGCATTCCGGGATCGGGCTTGGCCGACAGCCTGATCGCCCAGTACCGCGACGTGATTGCCGCCGACTACGCCTATGTTTTTCTCGAACGCAATCTGCGTCTGGGTATGGCTGCGCTGGACAAGAACTACACCTTGCAGCAGTCGCAACGGGAGCAGGCCAACCAGGTCCGCCAGCGGGCGCAGGCCATGCTCACGCAACTCTCCCAGGAAAAGAATCTGCTCTACCAGAAGGTCGGCTCCTTCCGGGCGGTATCGAACCACCTGGAGCAACTCGAACGCCAACTACGCTCCAGTCTGTCGCAATAGAGACGATGCAATAGCGCGACAGGAGAAAGCAGCATGTGGGAAATCTACGCCTATCAGAATGCCGACAGCCTGTTCGGCGTCTTCAATGCCGCCGCGGCGATCCACGCTTCAGGCGATTATGCCGCTGCCCTAGCGGCTGTGGCCTTCTGCGGATTTGTGGCCGCCTTGATTGCCTACGCTTTCGCTCCCGAGAAGTTGCAGGGCTGGAAGTGGCTGGGCACAGTCGTGCTGGTCTTTTCGGTGTTGATCGTGCCCAAGGTCACCGTGGGCATTGTGGACAAGACCGGCGGTTCTGCTGTCAAAGTCGTCGGTAATGTGCCCTTCGGGGTGGCCGCGCTGGGCGGCATCACCAGCACGATCGGCAACACGCTGACCAGTCTGTTCGAAACGGCATTCCAGGTTATCCCGGGCGTCGGAGCCCTTCCGGTCGAATTGAGCTACCAGCAGAACGGCCTGATGTTCGGCAACCGGCTGATCCGCGAGACCGGCAATGTGGTGTTCCAGGATCCGGCTTTCCGCACCGATCTGATCAACTTCATCCACAACTGCACGACTTACGACCTGATCGACGGCACGCTCGATCCGGCAGTCTTTTCTGCATCGGACGATGTCTGGCCGCTGATGGCCTCCCCCAATCCGGCGCGCTTCAGCACGCTGACTGGCGCTGGCGGTAGTGTCGGCGTCGATACCTGCCCCAATGTTTATCTGAGCCTCAATGGCCGCTTGCCGGCCCAGATCAGCCGCATCCAGGGGCGCCTGGCTTTTCAACTCAACCCGACCTTGCCCGGTGCCGCTGCTGCGGCGGCCATCGCCGGACAGATTCAGCAGGCCTATCTAAAGAACAGCATTGCCAGCGCGGCGGCGACGGCGGCCGACATCATCCGGCAGAACGCCATGCTCAACGCGCTTGAGGACACCAGCAAGATCGTCGGTCAGAAGGTTAACGACCCGGCGGCGATGGTGCTGGCGGTCGGCCGCGCCCAGGCGGTGGCCCAGCAAAACGCTTCCTGGCTCAATTACGGCAAGGTAGCTGAACAGGCTTTGCCCGTTTTTAGAAACGTGGTCGAGGCGGTGACCTATGCGATGTTCCCGCTCTTTGTGATGCTCCTGCTGCTCACTAGCGGACGGGAGACAATGCTCGCCTTCAAAGGCTATGCGGCCGTGTTGATCTGGATTCAATTGTGGCCGCCGCTCTATGCAATCCTGAACTACATGGCCTCGATCTATGCGGCCTACGACCTTGCCGCAGCGGCCGACCTCGGAACGGGGGGCAAATCGCTGGCACTGCAAACTGCGTCCACGATCTATTCGCGGGCAATCTCGGGGGAGGCCGTCGTCGGTTACCTCGCCATCAGCATTCCTTTCATTGCCTGGGCCGCCCTGAAGCGCATGGAAAACTTCGGGACTGCACTGGTCGGTGGCTTGTCGGGGCTACAAGGGATGATCTCGGGCGGCACCTCAGCCGCCACCGTTGGTAACGTCTCGATGGGGAACGTCGGCATGGACCAGATGCAACTGGCACCCAACCGTACGTCGGCGTTCATGGGCAGTTGGCAGAACGACCTCTCCGGAAACACTTTCTCGTCGAATGCGCTGACCGGGCGTACGGCCGTCAGCCTACTGCGCAATCAGGGGTTTGCTTCCCGGATGGTTTCGATGCGAGTGTCTGAGCAGGATGTGGCCCAAGCCAGCAAGCAGGTCGATGCAGCTCAAAACGAGAGTGTCGCAGCCAATACCGAACGCTCAGCCATTCTGTCAGAGGCATTCTCGCGAGGATTGAGCAAATTGCGCTCATCGCGTAGTAGCAGCGGCTCTACGTCCAGCAGTTTCGAGCAAATGGGAGAAACGTTGAACGAGATGAATCAAATTACCAAGAGTGTCGCGGAAAATACAGGACTGAGCCAAGCACAGGTCGCACGCATCGCTTTCGGTACAGCCGGGCATGTCGGCGTCAACGCAGGTTTCGCTGGAGGCCAGTTGAGGGCAAGTGCGGAGAAATCCTATTTGTCGAGTTTATCGTCACAGGAACAGAAAGCGCTGGCCAGCATGAGCGGAGAGCAGTTGGTAGCATTCAAGCAATTTGGCGATCGGTTATCCCGGGATAGCAGTTTCTTGAATGCACTCTCCAGCGACTCCCGCGACGCCCATGAAATATCGTCCCGACTCGGATCAACTGTCGCGCGCTCCGAACGAGCCGAAGCAAGCCTTGCCGAACGCACCAGCTTTGCGGAGCGAGTATCCTCGGCCTATGAAAAAGGCGAGTCCATTTCCATCGACATTGCACAGGACCCTCATAATCTTGAGATGTTTATGCGCTATGCCGAGGAATACGGTGGCGACAGTGCGGCGGCCCATACCTTGATGGAATCAGAATTGGCACGGCAGTCCCTGCGCCCGAACCGGGTGTTTTCCGACGGGACGGCACTACCTGCTTCCTTTGGGAAGATTCGGGATCAACATATACAGGAACAGGGCAAAACTGCGCTGACACCCGACATCATCGGTCAGCATCAATCAAATCAGGATCGAATCTCACGCTTTGGAAATGCCGCCCCATCTCGAGAGCGCGCACCGGCATCATCACCAATCCGAGAGGACGTTCATGCCCGCGGCAATCAAATTCGCTCAGACGCTTTATCACACCGCGCTGACTTCGACGCCAAGGCTGAGATCATCAAGTCGGATGACGGAACGCTCGCATCGAAGAAATCGCTGCTTGTGCAATCGGGCAAACAGGTAGGCAGAGACGGAGGAGCGACATTCGACAATGCCAAAGAGGTGGTGAACGACTTGCTTAAGAAAAAGTAAGGCATCAGCCGGCGGAGCCTCGATCCCACCGATGCATTTCGCCCTCGCTGGTTCCTGGTTTCGCAAACGGTGAATGTCCTTCGTCACGCCAGTAGTTTGCCGCCATGTCTTTCGATGAAGTGCCATCACTTGGTAAGCGACTATCACTCCACGCAAGGGATCGCCTCTTCTTTACGATGCCGGCCAGAGCCCCGCCAACGGGCGCCATGAAAAGTGCGCCAACGCCCATCATCACAAGGCGGGTTCCCCAGTCGCCATCCATAACGGAAATCCAACCGATCAGGGCGCCCACTGCAATGAATCCCACGAAGATGAGTTTTCTCATTTCGACCTCCTGGATTCAGCCTACCTCCGATGGCGCAGGTTGCAAGCCTATCGCGAACTATCCAGCCAACATTTCCACTACCAAGACCTGCCGCCCTAGCTGGTCTTTCATGTGCGGAATGAAAAGCAGCAAATCATTCGACGTCGTTGAGTTCAGTCAATTCGGTCTTGGCCAAGCGTTCGACAAAATCAAACGCTTCCTCTGGCACCCGGCCTGCCAGTTTTTTCCGGCGGTTGTTGGACACCCTGCCTCCGTTCTGTAGCGCGGAAACGATGAGGAGGTGCAGATCGTTTCCGCGGATATCGAACTCGTCGTTGACGGCTTTACTGATCCGGTCAAAGCTCGCCAAGAATTCGGTTTCCTGACGGAGATCGACGCCCAGCGCCTGCTCCGCCATTCGGTAACCGAATTCGACGCACTGTGTCGCGTCCCAAAAACGGTAGATAGAATCGGCGCCTTTGAATTTGAAATCAAACAGGTCCTCGTCGGCCCAGTAGACATCCCACAGCTTCCGTGCGGGCTTCGAGAACGATTGGAGCGCCTCCAGGTATTCCGTTTCATGGCGTTTCATCGCGACGGATACGGGCAACAGCAGGCCTTGATCAAGCCTTCCTGATTGGCATAGTGCATGGTGGAATAGGAAGCGCGACAGACGTCCGTTCCCATCCATGAATGGGTGCAGGTAGACAAACCCGAACGAGGCCACGGAGGCCGCTACGACCGGGTCGCTCTGACGTGGGAGGGAGTTGGCCATGTCCATGAACGCAGGCATAAGTTTGGAAAGCAATTCCGGCGAAGGCGGAACGTAGGTCACACTGCCCGCCCCTCTGAGCCCCCCCCCTCGCAGCCAGTTTTGTTCATGGCGAAAACAGGCCGCTTTTTCATAGGGGTTGCTGATTGTCGCGGATTGCAAGTCGGCCAGGTATTCCTCGGTCAACTCAATTTTTTCGTGGGCTTGCTGGAGAAGGGCGACAAAGGTCTCTGCCTTGCTCTGGCTCGGCGCTTCCCGCTCAATGGCGAACGAACTATCGGTCTCGCTGAGGTACGCCCAGGAGAGGGTCCGGTCCGCATTGGTCGGACCCAAGGATTCCAAAAATGCCTTCGTCCGTCCAAGGACGTCGCTTGCGATCCCATCCTTGACCAGTTGTGTAAGGCGGACTACCGGACAGTACTCGGCAGAGCCGAGGCCGTTGAAGTTGATTCGCCACTTGGCATCCTTGCGCACGATTCCGGTGACGTAATCCGCGGGGTCGAACAGATCACCGTACGGCCCGGCAATGGCTGGCAGGTTGGAAAGTTCGCCGTTGGCGAACCACTCCCAGAGATAACACGCTTTCCGGATGAACAAGCCGGAGGGCGATTCCCGCAAACGGGCGATGAGATCCTCCCCGGCAATTTTCGGCATGGTTTCGGCGAGTATTTGCAGATTGATTCCCTCATAGCGGAGGGCAAACAGCAAGTGTTCAATGGGGTGGCCGGATTTCGGGGCGACCCCCTTGGGTACCTGTAGTTCGTCCTGAACGTCCAGTATCCGGCTCACCGGACGGATACTGGCGGGATGAGCGACGGGAAACACCGAGAGCCCGAGTTGGGTCCGGAGGTATTCGTATCCAATGGCGTCCATGGTTGCACTCCTGCATGGAAAATTTTAACTGACCATGGATTTTTTTATTTATTTGCCAATCCGTCAAGATTTTTTACTCGTTTTCACCAAAGGCTATGGCGAAACGTCGAACAACGGAAAATTTTCACATACTGAAGATTTTTTTAATCTAACCATCCTTTGTACGGATTTTCTTAAGTCATCCACCAAAGGGTTGTGAGCAATTGCATCACCGTATAACTCAAGCAGACCTTAGAGCGGTCGCAAAAGCTTTCCGCTCCACTCAATCAGCCTGAAGTCGATTCCTGCAGTTGCCTGAAGGAACACCTCCTCAGTCTCATCGAATGATGCAGCCACTATGCTCTGAAGCTTTATTTCGCTAGCCAGTTGTTTAAGCAGGGCGTGCTGGCTATCGACGGCCATCGAATGTTGACCAGGCTCGTCAAGCATCAAGAAATTAGGGTGATGGCCTGGTGTAGTGGGAAACACAGAGGTCTGATGCAATGCGAGGAGATAACTCCAAATGAGTCGTACAAAATCACTGGCACTGGAATCCGACTTAATGTCAGTCCTAATTTCGCGCAATTCGAGCTGAGCCAAGCATGGAACAAGTGCATCCCTACTGATTTCAATATCCTGAATTCTGGCACTTTCGTAACCGAAAGAACCTGCATTGGCCCTGAATTGTTTCTGAAACACAGAGATGCGAGTCTCGTCATCAGAGGTGTATGCGTTCTTGGGAAGCAATGCTCGAGCAGCTTGATTATTCTTTAGCCGCTGAGCAACTGAAAACAAACGGCCAAAGACATCTGTGGATTGAGCAGCCAGGCGTTCAAGCGCCTCTACCTCAACTTCAATCTGGACCTGACGCCTTACGATAGCCTTGGACTCACTAGCGCCGGAGCTAACATCTCCACGCATAGCAACCAACTGGTCGCGCTTGGCCGCTAGTCGAGCCGCGAGTTCAGCGCTCCTCGTTTCCGTTGCACGAATGCTTTCCCGGACCCCAGAAACTTGACGACGCAACATCCGGCACTGACTATCCAGATAAGCAATATTGGCAGCCAAGTCCATCTGCGGCCCGGTTACTGCTCCGACGAGCAATGTATCTTCAACCACCTGATGGCAAGTGGGACAGCGGTCAGAAGATAGCTCAATGTCGTATTTTGCCCCCAGGTCTCTAAGCTTTGCCGCCGTCTTATTGCGGTCCAAATCCTCAGATGCCTCTCTTAAAAGAGTCTCATATTCCATGAGGGATGCCTTTAGGTCGCCTAGCGACGTCGTGGCTCGTTCATGGACAACACTCAGGTGTTGTAGCTCGGCTGTAACCGCTGCCATCTCCTTTAGTGCATCTTCGCCAGAAACCCGGCTAAACTGCTCACTTCTTGCAGTCAATGTGGAGTACTCGCTCCGGAGCTGGGATATGTAAACACCCAGAGGAACTGTGGCGCCCTCGTATAAACGCTGAATACTCCCGGAGTTCAGAGTAAATAGTGCAGAAGGGCCAGCAGGCACACCTTCAATCACAACCCCAAGTGAACTCGCCTCGCGCTGAAACTCACCTAGCGTGCGGCGCCAATCATTGTCGATTTCAACGGACTCAGAATTAAGCCTATTTCTGGCGGCGTTGGTTTCAAAGACCCCCAATCCAAGTAAAAAATCGACTACCCGAGCTCGCGCATCGCGAATGCCGTAGAAGGGAATGTTGGCAATATAGTCAGTCCACCCGCGCTTTTGCTCGACAGCCAGAGCTGCAAAAATCGTCTGAAGATAAAGTTTTGCCTCACCACCGCTAGTTGTGGCGACTCGTGGCAAGCTTAGCTCTAAGAAAGACTCGAGGAAGCGATGAAATCCTTCATTTTTCTGAGCGCCACCGGCGTCGTGCACATATGTCGGAGAGGCATTAACAAGCTCATCTCCTGCTGTTAAATGAGCACATTCGAATACCTCGATGAGCTTGGAGTCTTTGACTGTGTCTCGAATGGCACGTCGAAGTGTAATCACCCGACCTGACTTATTTTCAATCTCAAGAATGACTTCAGAGGCCGTTACCAAGACTCTTTGGCCATCATATTCAAAATAATCCTTCACTGCGTATGGAAGAATGCGCTCACCTTTTCCGCCGACAAGTTCCTCCATACCGAGCCCGTATAGCAAACTGTTAAACAACGTGCTCTTGCCACTAGAGTTCTTTGCACGAATGATGGTCAGGTTTCTGGCAAACCTGAAATCGAACCCGAAATCTCCATTCTCAGTTACTGCTCTGAGCTTAATGCCTCGAATAATCATTGGGCCTCCCAGCCATTTGCAACTGCATCAACCATGGCTTCCGTTATTCCCTTGCCAACTTGATTCAAAAAAGCCGCGTCTGTTGAGAACAGTTCTGGGTCTTTAAGGATTTCCTTTGCAAAGGACACACCCTCGTCTGTTATCTCATAGCCGGGTGACGCCTCCCGGACAAGGCCCTCTGCAATAGCGAAGCGAACAGCGATAGCTAATGCTGGGTCAAATCCCCAAGCCGAGACCTTCAACTCTTTGGCAGTTGAAGCATGGATAAGCAATTTTTGTCGGTCTACAGACTTCAGGGCCCAGTTGAACAAATGAAGGCGCAGAAGCCTCGAACGACCCGCACGAGATGCAAGATGCAATATGAGTAAAACTTGGCCTATTTTATACAGCGGCCGATGCTCTGCCAGTACAGGAGATGGTTTGCGCTCAAAGAGGAGACCAGACATCGGCTCAGTCATAGTCCAGCTCACAAATGGCCAGCCACCGGGCAATCATCAGGCGCGCCACCTTGCTAGCATTCGTTTCATCGAACTCGGGGGACAGCTCGCTGTTGATGCGGCGCTCGAGTCCTTCTCGAACCTGCGTCGTCAAATCCTCTGGGGTGCCCGACCAAGTCATTGACACATCTGCAACGTGATTTTCGTATTCGTTAATCAAGCGGACCAACCGAACATAGGAAACTGGTGCTGAGTCAGCAATCCTGCGAAAAAAACCCTCGGACTCCAAGAAGCTCTCCAAGGTTCGTTGCTTCAACTGTTGAACCTTGTACGTGAAATTTGCTGAATCTCGCTTCTCTCCGAGGCGGGTCTCGGTTTTACGCTGAACGTTTTGCTCGTAGGTTTCTTGGTCACCTATTAGCTCCGCCAGCACAGGCGCTGCATCATCAAATATCAGCGCCTCGCCTGCGGCAGAACGAATCTCGTTAATTTCAACTAGAAAGCTATCGCCGTCGTAAAGCAATACCGTGAAATCCTCAGTCAGGAAAGGCAAGTTCCAACTTCGAACTTCAACTTCTTTGACTCGCGCATGAGCCAACAGGTCGTTTTTGTCGAACTCTGGAGTTACAAATATCCAGCGACTTAGCTTGGTCGCCCCAAGCCGTTTCTGAATATCGTCTTTGTAGGTTTTTAGTTTCCCAAGGTCCTCGGTAACCTTATCTCGCTGCTTTTCGTACAGCTCTTTGCGGTTGTAGTGCTTGCTAGGGCAGTAGCACTGGAATCCCCAGCCACTATTGAGAGTAAACCCCTCCAGCCCATAGTCGCCAGGAGAGGCTGGCATTTGCTGGTAATCCTCAGCCTGGTACTTGCGCTTAAATACCTGCTGGCAAAGTTCTTCCCAAGTGCCACCATCGAATGGACCAAATTTGGTAGTAAACATCAGAGGTCCGTCGGATGACGAGGATAACCACCCGCTGTGTCGTGGTCGTATAGTTCGATTGACATGCTTTTACTCTCGCCCAAGGCGGCCCCCACATTTACTCGTTTTTCATTATATTAACCGAATAAACTTCCACCAATCCCATCGTTAATCCTGTCCCACTGAAACCGACCAAGCTTACTGGAAGGCCGTATAAATTAGATGCTAGCGTATGTGGCACACTGGATTGGCGGGTACGGAAGCTAAAAAAGTAGTCCCATACGAGCCCACGAATCTGTGGGGGGAAATGTGGGGGGAATTTTCAAATTTAGCGCCTAAAAAGCAAAAAGGCCAATCCAAAGATTGGCCTAAGTGCTTGATTCTCTTGGTCGGGGCGGCGGGATTCGAACTCGCGACCCCTTGCACCCCATGCAAGTGCGCTACCAGGCTGCGCTACGCCCCGACAAGCCCGCCATTATACCCAAACACCACCAGGCATTTTTGCGATTTCAGGCAAGTTGACCGCAGCAACTTCGACTGCGCCGCCTTCGTCAAGGCGATTGCGTGCACCGCTTATCGTAAAGCCCTGATTATAAAGAAGCTCGCGAATACGCCGTACCAGCAATACTTCGTGATGCTGGTAATAGCGACGATTGCCACGCCGCTTCACCGGTTTGAGTTGATTGAATTCTTGTTCCCAGTAACGTAGAACGTGGGGTTTCACACCGCACAACTCACTCACTTCACCGATCGTGAAGTAACGCTTGGCGGGGATGGGCGGCAACTCTTCGCCGCCCGGTGTTTTATGCCGCGGTTCCATCGAAGGCGAGCTCAACGTCGGACTTCAGTTTTTGGCTGGCGTGAAAGGTCACAACACGACGTGCCGTGATGGGTATTTCCTGCCCTGTTTTGGGATTCCGACCTGGACGTTGCGGTTTGTCGCGCAACTGAAAATTGCCAAAACCGGAGAGCTTTACGCCATCGCCAGTTTCCAGGGAGTTACGGATTTCTTCGAAAAAAGCTTCGACCATGTCTTTGGCTTCGCGCTTGTTTAGTCCTACTCTTTCGAAAAGCAGGTCCGCGAGTTCAGCTTTGGTTAGCGTCATCGTTATTATTTCCGTCAGGCACGCAGTTGAGCACCGAATGCCTGTTCGAAACAGAACACCAGTTGCCGCATCGCAGCATCAACTTCCGAATCTTGCAAAGTGCGTTGAGTATCTTGCATAACTATCCGGAAAGCAAGGCTTTTTTTGTTTTCAGGGACGCCCTTTCCGACGTAAACATCGAACAGTTGAACGTCCTGAATGAGGTCAAAATCCTGCCCTTTGAGACCATCAAGCAAGGTCTGAAGTGAGAGATTCTGATCCACCACAATGGCCAGATCGCGAATGACAGGCGGGAATTTTGATACTTCGGTATAGGCGGGAACCTGCGCCGATTTGACGGCATCGAAATCGAGTTCGAACACCACCGGAGCCAGAGGAAGATCGTATTTCTGAACCCATTCCGGATGCACTTCACCCAGACAGCCGATTTCGCGGCCATCAAGGATTACACGGGCAGCTCGCCCCGGATGCAGCGCCGGATGGACGAGCTTTTCAAAACGTAGTTGGGCCGGCGCCAGCAAGGCTTCAAGGTCACCCTTCATATCGAAGAAATCGACCTTGCGGGCAGCGCTACCCCAGCCTTCGGGCAAGGCGCCACCGTAGGCCAGACCGGAGAGCTTCCAGGTTTGCGCAAAGCCGGGAACCGGTGTTGCCGCGGCATCGCGCTCGAAGGTGCGGCCTGTTTCGAACAGGCGAACCCGATTCTGCTTGCGCTTGAGATTGGTCACCAGATTGGCAATCAGACCGCCAAACAGCGTCGACCGCATGACGGCCATCTGGCTGGCAATCGGGTTGGCCAGGCGAATCAGGTCGGCTTCTGCGGTCTTTCCAGCAAAATCAGCCTCCCATGCTTCCTCGACAAAGGCGAAATTGACGACCTCCTGATAGCCACGATCAACCAGCAACTGGCGAACACGAGCGGCCGGACGTTGCGCTTCGGGCTGCACCATCATTTTCATGTTGCCGCGCGGCGCCGGGGCCGGGATGTTGTCGTAGCCGTGCAGACGGGCGATTTCCTCGATCAGGTCTTCCTCGATTTCGATGTCGAAGCGCCAGGTCGGCGGGGTGACCAGGAAATCATCACCTTCACGGACAAAGGGCAGGCCGAGGCCGTTGAACAAGCCGGCGATCTGCTCGGGAGAAAAGGCCATGCCGATCACCGCGCAGGCGCGCGCGGTGCGGAGACGCACGGGGTTGCGTGCCGGCATCGCGGCCTTAGCCTCGGTGACCGGACCTGCGGCACCGCCGCAAATATCGATGATCAGTTGCGTGGCACGCTCAATGGCACGACGAGCGCCGCCAAAATCGACGCCGCGCTCGAAACGATGCGACGCATCGGAGCCAAAACCGTAGCGACGGGCGCGACCGGCAATGGCCTTCGGGGCAAAGAAGGCGGATTCGAGGAACAGTTCGCTGGTTTCCAGCGTAATACCGCTCTCTTCTCCGCCCATGATGCCGGCCATGGCCAGCGCCTTGGCGTCGTCGGAGATGACGAGAATGTCGCCATCGATAGCGATGGTTTGCTCGTTCAGCAGTAACAGCTTTTCTTCCGGCTTGGCCATGCGGGCATGCACGGCGCCTTCGAGCTTGGTGTTGTCGAAGGCATGTAGCGGCTGACCGAGTTCGAGCATCACATAGTTGGTGACGTCTACCAGAGCCGAAATCGAGCGGATGCCACTGCGCTCGAGGCGACGCTTCATCCATTCCGGCGTCGGTGCCTTGGCATTGACGCCCTTGACCACGCGACCGAAGTAAAGCGGACAGGCATCCGGCGCATGGAGGACGACGGCACGCTGATCAGCAATGGTCGCCGCGACCTCAGGCACCTCGACCAGTTTGGCCTGGGCGCCGGCAATCGCCGCCACTTCACGTGCCACGCCGGTCAGGGACAGACAGTCGGCACGATTCGGCGTCAGTTTCAGTTCGAACTGGTTGTCGTCGAGATCGAGATACTCGCGGATTGACTGGCCGACCGGCGCATCGGCCGGCAGGATCAGCAGACCGGAAGCCTCTTCGGCAATACCGAGTTCCTTGGCCGAGCAAAGCATGCCGGAAGACTCGATGCCGCGCACCTTGGCGATTTTGATTACGATATCGCCGGGCAATTTGGCGCCAGGCAAAGCGCACGGAACGCGCAGACCAACGGCGACATTCGGCGCACCGCAGACGATGGTCGTCGGCTCGCCACGGCCAGTATCGACCTTACAGACGTTCAGACGGTCGGCATCCGGGTGCTTGACGACTTCGAGCACCTGCGCGACGACGACGTCGTTGAATTGGGGCGCGACCGGCTCCAGACCTTCGACTTCGAGGCCGGCCATGGTCAGCAGATGGGAAAGCTCCTCACTCGACAACTTCGTGTCGACAAGGGTACGCAGCCAGGATTCGGAGAATTTCATGCGAATTGCCTCAGGAAACGGAGGTCGCCTTCAAAGAAGAGGCGCAGGTCATTGACGCCATAACGCAGCATGGTCAGGCGGTCCTGACCGAAGCCGAAGGCGAAGCCGGTGTATTTTTCCGGATCGATGCCGGCAATGCGCAACACGTCCGGATGCACCATGCCGCAACCGGCAATTTCCAGCCAACGGCCTTTCAGTACGCCGCTCATGAACGCGACGTCGATTTCGGCGGACGGCTCGGTAAACGGGAAGAAGGAAGGACGGAAACGGACTACCAGATCGTCGGTTTCGAAGAAGCTCTTGAGGAAATCTGCAATGACGCCTTTGAGATCGGCAAAGGAAACACCCTCACCCACCCACAGGCCTTCGACCTGATTGAACATCGGCGAATGCGTCGCATCGGAATCGACACGATAGACGCGGCCCGGCGCGATGATTCTGATTTCGGGCATTTTTTCCAGTTGACCGTAGCGTTCGACGTGCGCCTTCATGTAGCGCGCCTGAATCGGGCTGGTATGAGTGCGCAGCAGCACCTTGTCGGCAACACTGCCATCCGGGTTCTGCAGGTAAAAGGTGTCGTGCATGGAACGCGCCGGGTGATCCTCGGGCGTGTTCATGGCCGTGAAATTGAAAAAATCTTCCTCGATCTCGGGGCCGTCGGCCACTTCGAAACCGATGGAGCGGAACAGTGCCTCGATGCGTTCGAGCGTGCGGGTTACCGGGTGCAGGCCACCGCGCGCTTCAGCGCGTCCGGGCAGCGTGACATCCAGTGCCTCTTCGGCCAGGCGCGCTTCGAGCGCGGCCTTGCGAATGGCTTCGCGACGCTCATTGAGCGCTGCTTCAACTGCCGTCTTGGCGACATTGATCGCGGCGCCAGCGGTTTTTTTCTCTTCCGGCGGCAACTTGCCCAAGCCTTTGAGAAGTTCGGTGATCTGCCCGCTCTTGCCGAGGAAACGGGCTTTTACCTGTTCCAACGCATCGGGGTCAGAAATGGCAGCGAAAGCCGACTGGGCTTCACTAACGATTTGATCGAGATTGTCCATAGACTTCCACCAACAAAACCACCAACAAACCGCACGTTTCAGCGAAGGCTCATGCCGGCGTCGCCGACGTGAAGCTGCAAAGCGGCGGCCGAAACTAAAAAAGGAGGCTTGCGCCTCCTTTTTTTAATTACGCTTTCGCTCAGGCGCCGAGCTGTGCTTTGGCCTGGGCGGCCAGAGCGGCAAAAGCCGGCTGATCGAAAACGGCCAGATCGGCCAAGACCTTGCGGTCAACTTCGATATTGGCCTTCTTCAGACCATTCATGAAGGTGCTGTACTTCATGCCCAGCTCACGAGCAGCGGCATTGATACGGGCGATCCACAGGGAACGGAACTGACGCTTGCGTTGACGACGGTCACGGTACTGGTATTGACCGGCCTTCATCACCGCCTGTTTGGCGATGCGATATACGTTCTTGCGACGACCGCGGTAACCCTTGGCCTGAACAAGAATCTTCTTGTGACGCGCGCGCGCCGTTACACCACGTTTAACTCTAGGCATCGTCTATCTCCTTATGCGTAGGGCATCATGGCGCGGACGGATGCGACGTCGCGCTCGTTAACCGATGCGGCACCGCGCAGGTGACGCTTAACTTTGGTCGTCTTCTTGGTCAGGATGTGACGCTTGAAGGCTTGGCCGCGCTTGATGGAACCACCAGCGCGAACTGAGAAACGCTTTTTGGCGCTGCTCTTGGTCTTCATTTTGGGCATTTAATGCTCCTTAATGACATGCCACCAGGTGGTTCCCACTACGGAAACGCTTTGACTACCCGAAAGCACTTATAAAACTACGGTTGCTGCTTGCTACTACTTCTTCTTGGCTGGCCCGATGATCATGATCATCTGACGACCTTCCATCTTCGGCATCTGCTCGACTGCACCTACTTCATCGAGGTCTGCCTTGATCCGTTCCAGTTGGCGCATACCGAATTCCTGGTGCGCCATTTCGCGGCCCCGGAAGCGCAGGGTCACTTTGACCTTGTCGCCTTCTTCCAGGAAACGCGTCATGTTCCTGAGCTTGATCTGGTAATCGTTTTCGTCGGTGCCCGGGCGCAGCTTGATTTCCTTGACCTGCACCTGCTTCTGCTTCAACTTGGCTTCGTGAGCGCGCTTCTGTTCCTGGTACTTGAACTTGCCGTAGTCCATGATGCGGCAGACTGGCGGCTTCGCGGTCGGCGCGATCTCGACCAGATCAGCACCGGCTTCTTCAGCCATATGCAAAGCCTCGCGAATGCTGACAATGCCTAGCTGTTCACCTTCTGCACCCTGGAGACGAATCTCCGGAACCGTAATTTCTTCGTTGAGGCGATGCGCCTTGTTCTGAGCTATGGTGAAACCCCCGAAAACAACAAAAATTAAGCCGTGCCACTCCGCGCCGCAACTTCATTCTGAAGGCAGCCGGTTCAAGCTATGTTCCCGAATTTTATAGGTAATTTTCTCGTTACGCAAATCCGACTCAGCCCGGAAGCCTGCCTGATGCAGCTTTTGCGCAACATCCGCGGCGTAATCGGCCTGCTTTTCGGAAATATTCAGGACAACCGCCTGAACCGGCGCCAGCCAAAGCGGCAGGGCACCTGAGAAATTTTCGATCAGAATGCCGATGAAGCGCTCAAGCGAACCAAGGATCGCGCGGTGCAGCATGACCGGGACCTTGCGCGTGTCGTCAGCACCAACATATTCCGCGCCGAGACGACCCGGCATCGAGAAGTCGACCTGCATGGTGCCGCACTGCCACGAACGGCCGATGGCATCGCGTATATGAAACTCGATCTTCGGACCATAGAAGGCGCCCTCGCCCGGCAGTTCCGTCCATTCCAGACCGGAAGCCCGCAGGCCCTGACGCAACGCATCCTCGGCTTTGTCCCAGACTTCATCGGAACCAACTCGGCTATCCGGACGCAAGGCCAGCTTGACTGCCACATCATTGAAGCCAAAATCGGCATAAACCTTTTTGACCAACGCATTGAAGGCGGTCACTTCGGATTCGATCTGGTCTTCGGTACAGAAAATGTGGCCATCATCCTGCACAAAACCACGCACGCGCATCAGGCCGTGCAAAGCACCAGCCGGCTCGTTGCGATGGCAGGAGCCGAATTCGCCGTAGCGCAGCGGCAGTTCGCGGTAAGAGCGCAAGCCGGCGTTGAAAACCTGGACGTGGCCCGGACAATTCATCGGCTTGACCGCGTAATCGCGGTTTTCCGACGAAGTCGTGAACATGTTGTCCTTGTAGTGCTCCCAATGGCCCGACTTTTCCCACAATGCCTTGTCGAGAATCTGCGGGCAGCGCACTTCCTGGTAGCCATTGTTGCGGTAAACGGCGCGCATGTAGCTTTCGATTTCCTGCCAGATCGCCCAGCCCTTGGGGTGCCAGAAAACCAGACCCGGCGCTTCGTCCTGCATGTGGAACAAGTCGAATTGCTTACCAAGGCGGCGGTGATCGCGCTTTTCAGCCTCTTCCAGCATGTGCAGGTAGGCGTCGAGATCTTCTTTCTTGGCCCAGGCCGTGCCGTAGATGCGCTGCAGCTGTTCGTTGCGATGATCACCCCGCCAGTAGGCACCGGCCACCTTCATGAGCTTGAAAACCTTGAGCTTGGCCGTCGTCGGCACGTGCGGGCCGCGGCAAAGGTCGATGAAATCACCTTCGCGGTAGAGCGAAACCTGCTGATCGGCCGGAATGGCGCCGATCAGTTCAGCCTTGTACTTTTCGCCAAGATCGAGGAAAAACTTGACCGCGTCATCACGCGCCCAGACTTCACGGGTTACCGGAATATCCTTCTTGGCCAACTCAGCCATGCGCTTTTCGATGGCCACCAGGTCTTCCGGGGTGAACGGGCGCTTGTAGGCGAAATCATAGTAGAAACCGTTTTCGATGACCGGACCGATGGTGACCTGCGCATCCGGAAACAGCTCCTTGACGGCAAAGGCCAGCAGGTGGGCGGTCGAATGGCGGATCAGTTCCAAACCCTCGGGGTCACGCTCGGTGATGATGGCCAGATCGACATTTTTTTCGATCAGATACGAGGTATCGACCAGATTGCCATCGACTTTGCCGCCCAGCGCGGCACGAGCCAGGCCAGCGCCGATGCTGGCCGCCACTTCGGCGATTGTTACCGGCTGTTCAAAAGAGCGGATGGAACCATCGGGCAGTTTGATATCAGGCATGGCAAATATCCAGGCGAACGACCTCCACGATGTCAACGTGGCGCTCTAACCAACTGAGCTAACCGCCTAAAGAAGCGCGCATTTTACAGACGTAAACGCCGATGTCAACAGCCCTTCGCGATTTTTTGAGAAGCCAAGTACACTTGCCGCTTATGCAACGGAGAAAGCCATGAACGAAGGCTGGATTATTCTCGGGATCTGTCTGATTGTTGTACTGGGGGGTGCCCTGCCGCTACTCCGGCCTCCGCGCAACGACATGCCCCCGCCGCCACCCAAGGAAACCCTGCGCGACTGGCGCAGCGAAAAATAAGGATACTTTGTGGAATCGCGCATTACCGAACTTGAAATCAAGATCAGCTATACAGAAGACCTGGTCGAGGAATTGAATCGCCTGGTTTTCCGCCAGCAGGAGCAGATCGATCTGCTCTTCCGAGAAATTCGCGCCTTGCGCGAACAGGCGCAAAACGCCCAGCCGCACGAACAGCGCAGCCTGCGCGACGATCTTCCGCCGCATTACTGAGCATGTCGGCTCAAACTCCGGTTTCTGTTCTCTTCCACGCCGACTGCCTGGATGGATTTGGCGCCGCCTATGCTGCCTGGCGCCATTTCGGCGATGCGGCCACCTATCGGCCGATGCATCATGGCGAAGCATGGGCGCTGGCCGACATTGCCGGCCACTCGGTTTTCATCCTCGATTTCTCGTTTTCGCCCGAGTTTCTTGAAGCGATGGCGACCATTGCTGCCTCGGTCACCCAGATCGACCATCATGCTTCGGCGCTGAAGGCGTGGGGCGACAAGTTGCAAGCGGGCGAGAACGGCCTGCGCAGTTACCAGCACCCAACGCTAGCCCTGCGCGTCATGTTCGACCTGGAAAAATCGGGTGCCCGGCTGGCATGGGAGCATTTTCAACCTGGCACCCCAACACCACTGGCGCTCCGGCACATCGAAGAGCAGGACATGTGGCGTTTTACCCCAGGCACGCGTCCGTTCTGCCGCGCCCTGCGCCTGCAGCCTTTCGACTTCTCCGTCTGGCATCAGCTGGAGCTCGACACGCCGAACGAAAATGCCCAGCGTTATCTCGACATGCTCGCCCAAGGTGGAGCCATCGAGCAGTTTTATCAGCAGGAAATCTCGCGTCTGGCGCAGAGCGCACTGCGCATGCCGGCCCTACTACGCGGCGAACCGGTCGATGCATTGCAGGCGCAGCGCCACGGTCAAGCGATCATTACCCACGAAAATCTCGCCTGGCTCGCCGTTCCCGGCATTGCCATCAACGCCAATGCGCTGTTCGCCTCGGAACTGGGCAACTCTCTGGCCGAGCAAAGCGGCAGCTTCGGGCTGATCTGGCAACTATCGGGGGATGGCGAAGTGAAGGCTTCGCTGCGTTCGAAGGGCAAGGCCCTCGATGTTTCGGTAATCGCCACACGTTACGGCGGCGGCGGCCATCCGAATGCGGCCGGTTTCCGGATGCCAGCCGAACAATTTTTCAGTGAAGTACTGAAAATGGTGCCCAGGAAGGGACTCGAACCCCCACGCCTTTCGGCGCCAGAACCTAAATCTGGTGCGTCTACCAATTTCGCCACCTGGGCAGGCGGGACGAATTCTAGCACCGACTGAGCCGCAATCTCCAGAGCAGACCACGATGTCCGTTGATCACTACGAAAACTTTCCTGTTGCTTCGCTGCTCGTGCCGGCCAAACTGCGCCGGCCGATCGAGGTGATCTACCACTTTGCGCGCAGCGCCGATGACATTGCCGACGAAGGTGATGCTTCGCCTGACGAGCGCCTAGCGGGGCTGAACGCTTACAGGGCCGAACTGAATCTAATCGAAGCGGGCAGCGTGCCGCAGACGCCGCTGTTCGTCGCGCTGGCCGAAGTTATCGCCGCCTACAAATTGCCGATCCAGCTCTTCCGCGACCTGCTCGATGCCTTCGCGCAGGACGTGGTAAAGACGCGCTACGCTGATTACCCGGAACTGCTCGACTACTGCTGCCGTTCGGCCAATCCGGTTGGCCGGCTGGTCCTGCATCTGTTCGGCCGGACCGAGCCGGAACACCTCGAACAATCCGACTGCATCTGCACCGCCTTGCAGCTAATCAACTTCTGGCAGGATGTTGCGGTCGACTGGAAAAAAGACCGAATTTACATACCGCTGACCGACTTCCCGCACTTCCGCCTCAGTGAAGACGACATCGCCCACAGCCGTTGGTCGGCCAACTGGGCGGCGCTCATGGATTTCGAGATCGACCGGGCGACGACGCTCATGAAGCGCGGCGCCCCGCTCGTCCATGCCCTGCCCGGCCGGCTCGGCTGGGAAATCCGGCTGACCATGCAGGGCGGGTTGCGCATTCTTGAACGCATCCGGCAGGTGCGCGGCGACGTTTTCACACGCCGGCCGAAGCTCGGAAAGTGGGATTGGCTGGTTCTGGCTGGTCGATCCATTAGAATGTGACCCCATGAATCCCGACCAATACTGCCAGGAGAAGTGCGCCCAAAGCGGCTCCTCCTTCTACTACAGCTTCCTGTTTCTGCCCTTGCCACGCCGGCGCGCCATCATGGCGCTCTATGCCTTCTGCCGCGAAGTCGATGACGTCGTCGATGAATGCAACGATGTTGCCATCGCCTCGACCAAGCTCGCCTGGTGGCGCCAGGAAATCGAGCGCGTAGCCGAAGGCCAGCCGCAACACCCGGTCGGCCTGGCACTAGCCGGACTCGACAAGAGCATCAATTTACCGAAAGAGCAGTTGCTGGAAATCATCGACGGCATGGAGATGGACCTCACGCAGTCGCGCTTTCTCGATTTCAAGGGCCTGTCGCTCTACTGCTACCGCGTCGCCAGCGTTGTCGGCCTGCTTGCCGCCGAAATCTTCGGCTACACCGACCGCCAGACGCAGAAATACGCCCACGACCTCGGCATGGCTTTTCAGCTCACCAACATCATTCGCGACATCGGCGAAGATGCCCGGCGCGGCCGCATCTACATTCCGATGGACGAACTCAAGCAATTCAACGTGCCGGCCGCGGACATCCTGAACGGCAAGTATTCAGACAATTTCACGGCCCTCATGCAGTTCCAGTACGAGCGCGCCGAGAAATACTACGAACAGGCTTTCGCCCAGTTGCCGGCCGTCGACCGCAAGAGTCAGCGCCCCGGCCTGATCATGGCGGCGATCTACCGCACCGTGCTCGACGAGATCAAACGCGAGAATTTCCAGGTCCTGCACCAGCGCATCTCGCTGCCGCCGACACGCAAGCTGTGGCTGGCCGCCAAGACCTGGATCAAGGGCTAAAGCCTTGAAAATTGCCGTCATCGGTGGCGGCTGGGCTGGCCTAGCAGCCGCCGTTGAACTGACTGCCGCCGGCGCTCAAACGACGCTGTTCGAAGCCGGCCGCGTGCTCGGCGGCCGGGCGCGGGGCGTCGAGATTGATGGCCGCCAACTCGACAACGGCCAGCACATCTTGCTCGGAGCCTACCGCGACACGCTGGCGCTGATGAGCCGGGTCGGTGCCGATCCCGATCAACTCTTCGACCGCCGCCCATTGCAGGTTGTCGACAACACCGGCTTTCGCCTCGCTCTGCCTCGCCTGCCAGCACCGCTCAACGTCGCCTGGGGGCTGCTCAGGGCCAGCGGGGTCAGCCTCGGCGAAAAGCTGCGAACGGCGCTGTGGATGGACGGCATCAAGCGCCGCGGTTTCAAACTGCCCGGCGAAACGACGGTTGCCGAATGGCTGGACGCCGCTTGCCAGACCGGCGCCCTGCGCCGCCACCTCTGGGAACCGCTCTGCCTCGCCGCGCTGAACATCCCCGCTGAGCGCGCCTCGGCGCAGTTGTTCGCCAACGTGCTGCGCGACAGCCTGGGCAGTTCGCGTCGCGAAGATACCGATCTGCTGCTGCCGCGCGTCGATCTCGGCCAACTGCTGCCGGAACCAGCCGGGCGCTGGCTGCACACCCACGGCGCGCAAATCCGCCTGAGCACGCGGGTCAGCGAGATCGCGGAAGCTGAAAACGGCATCGCCATCGACGGAGAGACGTTCTCCGCCGCCGTCATCGCCACCGCGCCGCAGCACGTCGGCGCCCTGTGGCCTGCCGCGGCAACGAATTACGCCTACGAACCGATTGCTACGGTCTACCGGAATTTTGTGCCAAAAATGAAATCGCCTTTCCCGCTCAGCAACCGCCTCGGCGACCATTGCCAGTGGGTGGTCGACCGTGGTCAAGCTGTGCAGGCCTGCGTCTTGAGCGGACACGGCGACTGGGAAAAACTCGACGACGCGGCGTTGGTTGCTGCTCTCGACGCCGAACTCGGCTTGCCGAACCCGACCGGCTGGCACAAGGTCATCCGCGAAAAACGCGCCACTTTCTCGGCCATTCCCGGCCTGCATCGCCCGGATTTCAAAACCTCGAATCCGCGCCTCGTTCTGGCCGGCGACTATACCTGGGCGGACTATCCGGCGACGCTCGAAGGCGCCGTGCGCAGCGGGTTGCGGGCGGCCCGTCAGGTCGTCAGGGGCTGACGTCGGGGCGATCCTCACGGTCAACCGGAAATAAGGGCCAAAATCAAAAAGAAGGATCACAGATTTTCAGGGCGCGAACCGCCCATGCGCGGCAAAGGATTCGATCAAACCCAAGGTCGCGTCCCGCATGGCCGGGGCGTAGGGATCGTGCCCGACGCCCTCGACCAGACTGCACCCGGCGTTCGGCAGTTTGGCCAGTAACACAGCCGTCGCACTGGCCGGACAAACGTCGTCAGCCAGGCCCTGCAGAATGTGAATCGGCGCCGCCAGCGCGGCGATACGCGCGGCGGCCGCCAGCACGCCGCCTTCGGCAATGAAGCAGGCGTGGCGGAAATAATGCAGTTGCAGGCGATATCGGGCCAGCAACACATCGATCTCGGCCAGACTCAAGGCGCTGCTCGGCGTCCCTGCCAGGGCGCATTCCCAGACATGCCAGGCGCTAACGTGGGCGGCCGATGGTGACTGGAAGTACGCCTCCAGCCAGGGCAACATGGCACCCGGCGCTTCCGGCGCACCGAGTGCCGCCCAGTGCCGCCACGCTTCAGGATGGTGCTGGCGGGCGCCGCCAAAGAACCAGTCGAGATCGGTCGCCCGCGCCAGGAAAGGGTTACGCAGCAGCAGGCCGCTGAGCTGCCCGGGATGCGCCGCAGCGTACAAAATGCCAAGCGTGGCGCCCCACGAACCGCCCATCACCAACCAGCGGTCAATCACCAGATGCCGACGCAAAACCTCGATGTCGTCGATCAAGACCGGCGTCGTGTTTTCCTCGCAGCCCCGGGCCGGCAGGCTTTTGCCCGCTCCACGCTGGTCGAGCAGGATGACGCGATAGAGGTCAGGATCAAAGAAACCCGCCATGAGCGGCGAGCAGCCGGAACCGGGGCCACCGTGCAAAACCAGCACGGGAATGCCAGCCGGCACGCCACGCTGTTCATAGTAAAGACGATGGCCGCCGGAGACCGGCAGCCAGCCGCTATCGAACGGAGGTGACGGGCAATGCAGGGCGGTGGTAGCGGCAGACATGCTGGCCATTCTAACCATGGGAAACACCCGCCAGACAGGTACGACCCGGATCTCATGAAAATCATGAGGGGCAATTCATGATTCCCGCGGAGCGCCAAATCGGCACCCTTGCGATAGTTCAATCCAGTCCGCCGCATAGCTGAAAACGGCGGACAACCGGCAGCAACTGCCGCCGGACGTTCAATCCATAACGGAGACTATCGACATGAAATGGGAAACCCCGACCGCTTGTGACTTCCGCTTCGGCTTCGAAATCACGATGTACATCGCCGCCCGCTAAGGGATGCGCCGTCATCGCGGCTTTGGCCGGGATGACGGTTCCACACAACCATGAAACTGATCATTCTCGGCGCCTCCGCCGGCGGCGGCTTCCCGCAGTGGAACTGCAACTGCCGCAATTGCGCCGGCCTGCGCGACGGCAGCGTCCGCGCCAAACCGCGCACCCAGTCATCGATCTGCGTCGGCACCGACGACGGCCAGGACTGGGCCCTGCTCAACGCCTCGCCCGACGTCCTGCAACAGATCAAGGCCACCCCCGAGCTGCAGCCGAACCGCGCCCTGCGCGACACCGGCATCGGCGGCATCCTCCTCGTTGACGGCCAGATCGACCACGCCACCGGCCTTTTCATGCTGCGCGAGCAAAAATCCAAGATGCCGCTATGGTGCGCCGAGCCGGTCTACGAAGACCTGACCACCGGCAACCCGGTGCTCAAGGTGCTGGAACACTACTGCGGCGTCGACCGCCACAACATCCCGCTCGACGGCACGCCCTTCGCCATGCCCAATGTACCCGGCCTCAAATTTTCCGTGCTGCCGCTGTCCAGCAAGGCGGCGCCCTACTCGCCGCACCGCGAGGCCTCGGTGGATGGCGACAACGTCGGCGTCAGCATCACCGACCAGCGCAGCGGCCGCAAACTGTTCTACGCCCCCGGCCTCGGTGCCCGCACGCCGGAAGTCTTCGCCCGCATGGCCGAAGCCGACTGTGTGATGGTCGACGGCACCTTCTGGACGGACGACGAAATGATCGTCGCCGGCCTGTCCACCAAGACCGCCCGCGACATCGGCCACCTGCCGCAATCCGGCCCCGGCGGCATGATGGACTGGCTGGATGAGTTGCCGAAACACGTGCGCAAGATCCTCATCCACATCAACAACACCAATCCCATCCTCGACGAAAACTCGCCGCAACGCGCCGAACTGACCCGGCGCGGCATCGAGGTCGCCGAAGACGGCGCCCGCATCACCATTTAAACGAGAGACGACCATGATCCGAGCCGACATCCTTGCCGAATCCCACGACGCCGACGACGGCCGCCCGGCCTGGAGCCGCGAAGAGTTCGAGGCCCAGCTGCGCGAGAACGGCAAGGCCTATCACATCCACCATCCGTTCAACGTCATGCTCAACACCGGCCACGCCACGCCCGAGCAGATTCGCGGCTGGGTGGCCAACCGCTACTACTACCAGATCGCCATTCCGGTGAAGGACGCCGCGATCATGGCCAATTGCCCGGACCGCGAAGTGCGCCGGGGCTGGGTGCAGCGCATCCTCGACCATGACGGTTTCGAATACGGCCTGCCGAATGGCGAAAAAATGCTCGACGCCGGCGGCATCGAAGCCTGGATCCGCCTTGGCGAATCCGTTGGCCTGACCCGCGAGGAAATCGTCGACCTGCGCCATGTGCTGCCCGGCGTGCGCTTCGCCGTCGACGCCTACATCAACTTCGCCCGCCGCGCCCCGTGGCAGGAGGCAGTCTGCTCGTCGCTGACCGAACTGTTCGCCCCGGTCATCCACCTCCAGCGCCTGGCCACCTGGCCTGGCCACTACCCGTGGATCGAGTCGTCCGGCCTGCAGTATTTCCGCAACCGCACCAGCCAGGCGCCGCGCGACGTCATCCAGGGACTCAATGTCACGCTCGACTACTTCCGCACCCGCGCCATGCAGGAACGCGCCGTGCAAATCCTCAAGTTCAAGCTCGACATCCTGTGGTCGATGAATGATGTCATGGGCCAGCACTACGGCACCAACGGGGTCGCCGCCGACCGGAAAGTCGCCTGATGGACGGCACGCCGCGCCTCGGTCACGGCTTCCGCTTCCAGTGGGAGCCGGCCCAGCAATGCCACGTGCTGCTCTACCCGGAAGGGATGATCAAGCTCAACCAGAGCGGCGGCGAGATCCTCGCCCGCTGCGACGGCCAGCGCGATGTCGCGGCCATCGTCGCCGATCTTGAAGCGGCCTTTTCGGCCAGTGGCCTGCGCGGCGACGTCGAGGCCTTCCTCGCCATGGCCATCGAAAAACGCTGGCTGAAGCTGGAAACGGGAGCCAAGGCATGAACGCCCCGGCCAAAATCGGCCCGCCGATGTGGCTGCTGGCCGAAGTCACCTACCGCTGCCCGTTGCACTGCGTGTTCTGCTACAACCCGGTCGATTTCGCCCAGCACGAGGCCGAACTGAGCACCGACGACTGGTTGCGCGTGCTGCGCGAAGGCCGCGAACTCGGCGCCGTGCAGTGCGGTTTCTCCGGCGGCGAACCGCTGCTGCGCGACGATTTGGAGATACTCATCGGCGAAGCCCGCCAGCTCGGCTACTACACCAACCTGATCACCTCCGGCGTCGGCCTCACCGAAGCCCGCCTCGACGCCTTCAAGGCGGCCGGCCTCGATCACATCCAGCTGTCCTTCCAGGATTCGACCAAGGAGATCAACGATTTCCTGACCCACACGCGCACCTTCGACCTTAAGCAGAAGGTCGGCGAAATGATCAAGGCGCGCGGCTGGCCGATGGTTATGAACGTCGTCATCCACCGCCTCAACATCGACCACATCGGCCGCATCATCGAAATGGCCGACGCCCTCGGCGCCGAATACCTCGAACTGGCCAACGCCCAGTACTACTCCTGGGCGCTGCTCAACCGCGACCAGCTCATGCCGTCGCGCGAGCAACTGCGCCGCGCCGAAGCGATCACCAACGAGTGGAAGGCCAAACTCGCCGAACGCATGCGCATCCTTTTCGTCGTCCCCGACTACCACGAAGGCAAACCGAAGAAATGCATGAACGGCTGGGGCAACGTCTTCCTGACCGTAACGCCGGACGGCACCGCCCTGCCCTGCCACACCGCCCGCATGCTGCCCGGCCTTGAATTCCCGAACGTCCGCGACAGCAGCCTGCGTGAGATCTGGCATGAATCCGAAGGCTTCAACCACTATCGTGGCACTGGCTGGATGAAAAAGCCCTGCCGCGACTGCGACCACAAGGAAGAAGACCTCGGCGGCTGCCGCTGCCAGGCCTACCTGCTCGCCGGCGACGCCGACGCCGCCGACCCGGTCTGCCCGAAAAGCCCGCACCATGAAATCGTCAGCGCGGCGCTGGAAAACGCCACGAATCCGGACCGCCAGACACAGCCACTCATCTTCCGCGACCCGAAGGAAAGCAAGCGGCTGATTGAAGAAGCAGAAGCGTCGGAATCGACCAGCTGACCGGCCAGTTGGCCATTCCTACGGTCAACCGGAAAAAACCGCGAAATTCGAAATGGCGACTTTTCAGATTACTACGGCGAGGGACTCTTTGTCGCCCCACGCCAACGCTCTGGCCAACACGCAACGTCGAGAATTGAAGGCGGCTTCGCGCCCAAAGCTGTGCCGTAGCCGCTTTTCGAAAATGGACGCTCAGGAATGCGAAGCTGAGCCGCAAGCTGCGGCCTGCCGACATGGGTCGGCTCAATCGGCTGGTTAGACTTAACGAAGGCCAACGCAGATCTGACCTAGTCAGTCATTCCTGAATGCATCTCGGCCCTCTTGGAATGCCCAATGCCCATTGAGTTGAATTCGGTCGGGTTCACCTGGGGAGAGGAACACAGTGAAATAGAAGCCTGCTGGCCGGCCCACTTCAGATATCTTGGCTCGTTCATCGGAAATGACAACCTTGTATACGTGTCGATCCTCCCGTATGCCCGCAGCACGTCGTCGAATTACAATTTTTGCTAGCAACTCCTTTCCAGCTCTATTTGCGGGCGGCACGGAAAATAGCAGCGGTCGTCCTACAAGATCCTCTATCAACACCGAAACCGTTGCATACCAATTTGACATACCAGTAAGCAATGAGCTGGGAAGCGACATTTGATTAAATAGGCGCAAGAGCTCTTTACGTAGATCTACTAGACCTAGCGCATCGAGAATTGTCTTTATCTGTGTATCTAAATCCGCATTGTCTGGTGGAATACAAAAGATGGAATCGATTGCCTCGATGAGAGGCAGGACACCCGGGTTTCGATCTAGCTCCGTGTGCTGAAGCCAGTCGCAGTACATGGCGGATATCGGAAAGGAAGCCCGAAGACCTTTGGCGTCCAAGGTCAGGCGGATCAGGCGAAACAGATTAAGTATTTCAGCCTTAGCTACTTGGCCGCCTTTAGCCATTCGATCGAGTTCTCGCTTAAGTGGAACCAGTGGGTCGTAGTTCATTGGGTCTCATGGATTGCAGATCAAAGAGGGTGGCTCAAATTACTACCCGAGCCCTAGCCAAATAACGCCGAAAGCATACACGTAACACCGCAGGTTATCCGCCTCTGGAGGCTATGCTAAACGGCCGCTCCTTGCCGAAAGCACTCAGCCCAAGACGGCAACTACATTATCGCCGTTCCATTGAAAGCGGCCCCGGTCCGGCAAGAACTACGACCGAACTAACTCGCCCCAAATCGCTTTAGGATCGCCCCGGATTCAGCAGCGCCTTGGCCGCCTCGATCCTCAAGCCCAGCGGCACGCTGGCATCGTTCATCACCACCATCAGGAATTCTCGTGGTTCGCTGTAGCCGCCGATGGTGGCATGCGGTGTCCCTTCTGCCGTCCCCTGATCTGCCGGCGAAGGGGTGGTCAATACCGCCAGGGCACGCGCCAGATCGGCTGGCTCGATGGGCGTGATGGCGGCTAGTTGGTCGGCCTGGCGGTCGGGGTTGGGTTCGAAATCGAGGCCACCTTCGTCGGCGAACATGGCGCCCATGGTCGGGTCGATGAAGGTTGACCAGCGACCGCTGTCGGTCGAGAGCGCGGGGATGCGGCGAACGCGTTCGGGTTCGCTTTCTGTGGGCAGCAGAGTCAGATCGTGGTCGGCGATGTCGCCGAGGTATTGACGACGCAGTGCGGCGAGAAAAAGGGTGGCGGTTTCGGGTGCTATCGGCTCGGCGAGCGGCAGCCATAGCTGAAAGCCGGCCTTGCCGTCCACCGCAACGGCCGGCAGCGGCAGGCCGAGGGTTTCCTGCAGGCCTTCGAGCAGCGCAGCCACAACCGGCCAGTCGCGCGAACGGGCGAAACCGACGACGAGCGTCACCACCCGGCCATTGCCGTCAAGCAGCGCGACGTCTTCCGTCACTGCATCCGGCACACGGAACAATCGTTCCAGTTCGCTTTGCAAACGCGTCATCTCTGCCCCATTCGAATCGATTCCTACGGTCAACCGGGAAAAACGCCTGAATTTTAAATGGCAACCTCCCGATTTCATGTTGCCGCGATAAAGCAATGTCTCACGCTTGAGCGGCATCATTGCCGATGGCCTTGGCGCAGCGCAGAATGGGCTGGCATCCCTCCCGAGAAATCTCCGATGAAACCGGTGCTCATTCGAAAACCGTTTGCTGGTGCACATGCCGCTGCCGCCTTGGCTGACCGGGCCGGCGATGGCGAATTTTCGTGGGCGGCTGTCGGCCGCGAATTGGGCGTTGCGCCGGACGGTGAGATCAACATCGCCCAGTTGGCCGTGGACCGCCACGCCTATTCAACCCACGCCGGGAAAACTGCCTTCCGCTTTCTGGCCGCCGATGGCAGCGCCCGCGACCTCAGCTATCGCGAACTCGCCGAGCTGACTGACCGTTTCGGCAACGCGCTCAAGTCGCTGGGCGTGGCGAAAGGTGATTGCGTATTCGTGCTCTGCGGCCGCATCTGCGAGCTTTACGTTGCGGTCCTCGGCGCGCTCAAGATCGGCGCCGTGGTCTCGCCGCTTTTCCAGTCCTTCGGCCCCGAGCCAATTCGCAGCCGTATTGCCCAGGCGGCCGGCAAGGTGCTGGTGACCACGGCCAGCGCCTATCAGCGCAAGGTCGCGGCACTTCGCCCGCAGCTCCCCTCGCTCCAGCATGTGCTGCTGGTCGATGACCTCGGCACCGGCGCATTTACCGATACGCTGGACCTGCGCGCCCTGCTCCACGCCGCGCCCGACACCCCGGCGCTGGTGCCGACTGGCCCGGAAGACCCGGCCCTGCTGCATTTCACCAGCGGCACGACCGGCCTGCCGAAGGGGGCCATCCACGTCCATGGCGCCGTGGTCACCTATTTCGCCACGGCGCGGACCGCGCTCGATCTGCAGCCGGATGACGTGTTCTGGTGCACGGCTGATCCGGGCTGGGTGACCGGCACCTCTTACGGCATCATCGCGCCGCTGGTCCTGGGCGTGACCAGCATCGTCGATGAGACCGATTTCGACCCGCTGCGCTGGATTCACATTCTCGAAAACGAGCGGGTCAATGTCTGGTACACGGCGCCGACGGCGATCCGGCTGCTCATGAAAGCCGGCCCCGAGCTGTTCGCCGGCCGCCGTTTTCCTGACTTGCGCTTCATCGCCAGCGTCGGCGAGGCGCTCAACCCGGAAGCGGTGTGCTGGGGCCTCGAAGCCTTCGGCCGGCCGATCCACGACAACTGGTGGCAGAGCGAAACCGGCGGCATCATGATCGCCAACACCGCCGCGCAGGACATCAAACCCGGCTCGATGGGCCGCCCGCTGCCGGGCATTGCCGCCCATGTCGTTCGCCACCAGGCGGGCGAGCCGGTCACGGTGATCGAAACGCCCGACACGGTCGGCGAACTGGCGCTGGAAATTGGCTGGCCGTCGATGTTTCGCGGCTATCTGAACCAAGCCGAGCGTTACCGCGAATGCTTTGCCGGCAATCTCTACCTGACCGGCGATCTGGTGCGGCGCGATGTCGACGGCTATTACTGGTTCATCGGCCGCAGCGACGATGTGATCAAGTCGTCCGGCCATCTGATCGGCTCGTTCGAGGTGGAGAGCGTGTTGATGGAACACCCGGCGGTCGCCGAGGCAGGCGTCATTGGCAAGCCGGATGCGCTGGCCGGCGAGCTGATCAAGGCCTTCGTCGTCCTCAAGCAGCACATCGAGCCGAGCGAAGACCTGCGCCTGGAACTGATGGGCCACGCCCGTCGGCGGCTCGGCGCGGCGGTGGCGCCGAAGGAAATTGCATTCGCGCCATCGCTGCCACATACTCGAAGCGGAAAAATCATGCGCCGGCTCCTCAAGGCAAGGGAACTCGGACTGCCCGAGGGCGACAGTTCGACGCTGGAACAAGCTGAAGAGCAAGGGGAGAAAAAATGAGTCAGCAGCAAGAACAAATCCGCACGGCCGTGCTCGCCATCGTCAAGCGCCTGGCCCCGGAAATTGATCCAGCCAAGATCATCCCCGACAAGCCCCTGCGTACCCAGATCGATCTGGATTCGATGGACTGGCTCAATGTACTGGCCACCATCCACGAGAAGCTGGGGGTCGACATTCCCGAAACCGACTACGGCAAAGTCCAGACGCTGGATAGCATCGTCGCCTACCTCGCCGGGAAAATCCCGGCCGACTCGCTGGAGTAAGCCGTGGCCGACTATCCAGCCGAACTCGTCCGCAACCGCTTTCTGTTCGACGGCAGCCCGGTCACCATCCGCCCCATCCGCGCCGACGACAAGCCACTGGAACAGGATTTCATCCACCATCTTTCCGCCGATTCGCGCTACAAGCGCTTCATGTCCACGCTCAACGAACTGGCGCCCGGCAAGCTCAAATACCTGACCGAGATCGACTACGTCCGCCACCTGGCGCTGGTCGCCATCATCCAGCGCGACGGGCAGGATGTGGAGATCGGCGTCGCCCGCTACGTCGCCAACCCGAATGGCGAGGATTGCGAGTTCGCCATCGCCATCGACGACGAATGGCAGGGCAGCGGCGTCGCCGGCATCCTCATGCTGACGCTGATCGACGCGGCCAAAGCACGCGGCATGAAAAAGATGGAAGCCTTCATCCTTTCCTCGAACGACAAGATGATCAAATTCGCCCGTCAACTCGGCTTCGACGTCCGCCGCGACCCGGACGATCCGGGGATGATGCACGCACAGCGGGGGCTGTAAAAATTGCGGACAACCGGTTTACCAAGGTCACCCCGAAGAAGCCGGTAAATTTGAGTTGTATTCAGGTCAAGAAAATGGACAAGGCCGGGTTTCCCCGGCCTTGTCTCATACAGTGCCTCAAGAATGAGACACCGAGCAACACAGCATCATTCTGACAATATGGCCGATGTATCGGCCATGTCAGCCATCGATGCCTTAATAAATCGCTTTTCTGCGCAGTCCCGCGAGGCCGGCCAAAGCCAACCCAAGCAGAGCCAGCGAGCCTGGCTCCGGAACGCTGGAGCCTTGGCATTCAGGAGCTGTTGGATTTGCTGTGCAAAAATCAATGGTCTCTTTCAATTTGGCAGTTGCGAAAGCCTGAACAAAGGCGCCGACCACCGTTTGATCGGTTGTATTCAAGCCATTCAAATCGAAAGTTTGCCCACCATGGTTACTGGCAAGGTCATCATAGGAAGCGACAGCGCCAGAACGAGTGATGGCATTGAAAAGCGCATTGTTGGCAGTAAGCTGGGCATCTACCAAAGCTTCAGTCCAGGCGGTACCGCCGCCACGAGCAACCGTATCGCCATTGGAAGCCTCGTCAGTAAAAATCATCAGATTCTTAACAGCGTTGGTCCGATAGTTCAGATTGGTGCCACCGAAGGCATTCAAGGAAAACGCCGTTGCGGTATAGCCAGGCTCAGTACCGCCATTGATCACCAGACCTAAGGCAGCAGAGGCAAAGTTCGTGGCATTTGTAAAATCAGTAAGAACGTGCGGCGCCACCGTACTGCTGCCATAACCAACTAGAGCAAAACGTACATCAAGCCCGCCACCTGCAAGAATGCTGGCAAATGTCCCAATGTTGTTGCGCAAATTGGTTTGAACATTCGACATGGATCCAGACTCATCAACCATGAATACGATATCTGATTGAATAAGTGCGTGGCTTGCGGACGAAGCGCCCAACGCGGCGGTGAATACCACGCTTGCTACAAAACGATTCAATTTCATGACAATCCCCTGTTAATTGATAACCAAACATGAAGCATGGTTCAAAATTAGCAAAATTTAGACCAATCTAATTTTGTTTTTATTTTCAATGAACTAGGATTTACAACCGACACCAGCTCATGACATGTGTAAATAAATCCGACACATGGACTCTGCAGTCAGGTTTTGATTTTTTACATCGAGAAAAGCGGGCACATAAACAAGAAGGCCGGGTTTCCCCGGCCTTCTTCATTTTTGCCTGTTTTTGACGGTTGACCGTAGCAATCAGCCCTTCTTGTGGCTGGCCAGCTGCGTCCAGGTATCCACCACGGTATCCGGGTTCAGCGAGATGCTGCTGATGCCCTGATCCATGAGCCATTCGGCCAGATCGGGGTGGTCGGACGGGCCCTGGCCGCAGATGCCGATGTATTTGCCCATCTTGTTGGCAGCGGAGATGGCCATGGCGAGCAGCATCTTGACGGCCGGGTCGCGTTCGTCGAAGAGGTTGGCGACGAGGCCGGAGTCACGGTCGAGGCCGAGGGTGAGCTGGGTCAGGTCGTTGGAGCCGATGGAGAAGCCGTCGAAGATCTTGAGGAAATCTTCAGCCAACAGGGCGTTGGACGGGATTTCGCACATCATGATCAGCTTGAGGTCGTTCTCGCCCTGCTTGAGGCCGTGTTCAGCCAGCAGATCGACGACGCCCTGACCTTCGCCGACGGTGCGGACGAATGGCACCATCAGTTGGACGTTGGTCAGGCCCATTTCTTCGCGGACCTTCTTCATGGCGCGGCATTCCATCTCGAAACAGTCGCGGAAGGACTGGGCGATGTAACGCGAGGCACCGCGGAAGCCGAGCATCGGATTTTCTTCTTCCGGCTCGTAGAGCTCGCCGCCGAGCAGCTTGCGGTACTCGTTGGACTTGAAGTCGGAGAGGCGGACGATGACCGGATTCGGCCAGAAGGCGGCGGCGATGGTGGACACGCCTTCAACCAGCTTCTCGACGAAGAATTCCTTCGGCGAAGCGTAGCCACGGGCGCGGCGCTTGATTTCGTCGCGCTTCGAAGCCGGCAGACGCTCGACGTCGAGGATGGCCTTCGGGTGGATGCCGATGACGTTGTTGATGATGAACTCGACGCGGGCCAGACCGACGCCGGCGTTCGGCAGCTGGGCGAATTCGAAGGCCAGTTCCGGGTTGCCGACGTTCATCATGACCTTGACCGGGACGTCCGGCATGGCCGAGATGTCGCGCGTCGTGATTTCGAAGTCGAGGCTGCCGCGATAGACATGACCAGTATCGCCTTCCGTGCAGCTCGCTGTCACGATTTCACCTTCGGTCAGCGTTTCGGTGGCGTCGCCACAGCCGACGATGGCCGGGATGCCCAGTTCGCGGGCGATGATGGCGGCGTGGCAGGTGCGGCCGCCACGGTTGGTGACGATGGCCGAAGCGCGCTTCATGACCGGTTCCCAGTTCGGGTCGGTCATGTCGGCGACGAGCACGTCACCCGGCTTGACCTGGTCCATTTCCTTCGGATCCTTGACGATGCGGACCGGGCCGACACCGATCTTCTGGCCGATGGCGCGTCCTGAGGCGAGCACCTTGGAGAAGGACTTGAGCTTGAACTTTTCAACCTTGCCGGCGCCAGCCTGCGACTGAACGGTTTCCGGACGGGCCTGCAGGATGTACAGCTTGCCGTCGATACCATCCTTGCCCCACTCGATGTCCATCGGGCGACCGTAGTGCTTTTCGATGATCATGGCGTAGCGGGCCAGCTCCATGACTTCTTCGTCATTGAGCGAGAACTGGTGACGCAGGGACTCCTCGACTTCCTCGGTGATCACCGACTTGCCGGCAACCTTCTCGGCCGAGAAAGTCATCTTGATCATCTTGGAACCGAGATTGCGGCGCACGACAGCCTTCTTGCCGGCAGCCAGCATCGGCTTGTGCACGTAGAACTCGTCGGGATTGACGGCGCCCTGGACGACGGTTTCGCCGAGGCCGTAGGAAGAAGTAACGAACACGGCATCACGGAAACCGGATTCGGTATCGAGCGTGAACATCACGCCGGCGGCGCCCTTGTCGGAGCGAACCATGCGCTGGATACCAGCCGACAGGGCGACGTCGGCATGGACGAAGCCCTTGTGAACGCGGTAGGAAATGGCGCGGTCGTTGTACAGCGAGGCGAACACTTCCTTGATGGCGTGCAGGATGTTTTCGAGGCCGACGATGTTCAGGAAGGTTTCCTGCTGACCGGCGAAGGAAGCGTCCGGCAAGTCTTCGGCAGTGGCGGAGGAGCGCACGGCGAAGGACATGTCGGTGGTGGAATCGGCGACCAGGCGCTGGTATTGCTCGGTGATGGCGATGGTCAGGTCCATCGGGAACGGGGTGTCCATGATCCACTGGCGGATCTCGGCGCCGGCCTTGACCAGGGCGTTGACGTCGTCAACATCGAGGGCATCGAGCACGGCATTGATCTTGGCGTCGAGGCCGGATTGGGCCAGGAAATCGCGGTAAGCCTGCGCCGTGGTGGCAAAGCCGCCCGGCACGCGGACGCCGGTATCGGCCAGCTGGCTGATCATTTCGCCGAGCGAGGAATTCTTGCCACCGACCTGGTCGACGTCGGTCATTCGGAGTTTTTCGAAGGGGATTACCAAGGCTTCCATTGCTGTGTCCTTTCGGGGTCGAATTTAAAAAAGTTGAAAATCAGGAATTGGAGAAATCGGTGGAGAGTCGGCGTTCGGCCGTTTCCCGGCGCGCCACGGAACGCAGCGTCTGAGCCAGCGTTTCGCGGACAAAATCGATATGCGTTTCGGCCGCCGAACGCGCCGCCTGCGGCTTGCGCTCGCGGACGGCGGCGTGAATCGCGGCGTGCTGGCTCATGAGCAGACGGCTGGCGGCCGGCACGGTCTTCAACTCGCCGAGGTTGAGGCGGATGTTGTCGTGCATGAGGCGCAGCAGGGCCGCCGAGAGATGGCCGAGTAGGACATTGTGCGAGGCATCGCCGACCGCTTGATGAAAGGCGATATCGGCCTCCGAACGCTGTTGCGTGTTGTCGCTTTCGAAAGCGGCCTGCAAGGTTTCGAAAGACTGGTCAAGGCGTTGCAAGTCGGCGTCAGTGGCACGCTCGGCGGCCCATTCGGCAGCCTGGCCTTCGAGCATGCGACGAAATTCAAGCATGTCTTCGCGCAGGTTCGGGTAGTTGCCCATCATGTCCTGCCAGGGGTCGAAGAACGACGACTCCAGGGCATCGGTCACATAGGTCCCGCCACCTTGCTTGCTTTGCACCAAACCTTTGGAGGCCAGTTTTTGAATGGCCTCGCGCAGCGACGGGCGCGACACGCCGAGCTCGGCTGCCAGCTCGCGCTCGGGCGGCAGGCGGTCACCGGCTTTCAGCGAACCTTCGAGGATGCGCCGCTCC
>PHCH01000155.1 GCA_002840785.1 Betaproteobacteria bacterium HGW-Betaproteobacteria-4
GGCTGCAAGGTGACGGGGCGGGGCAAGTAAGCCGGAACCGCGGCCGGAATACCGGCCGGAAATGACAAAGGCCATGCGGATGCATGGCCTTTGGCGTTTGGTGAGGCGGGAAAGTCAGGCTTGCAGGCTGGCGTTCAGCGTATAGGTCCCGGTCAGGCTGGCTTCGCCGAGAATATGCCCCTGGATGGCGGCGCGGACTTCCGGGCCGCCGAACTTGCCGTCCACCGCCAGTTTCTCGACATCGAGCGCATACACCGTGAACACGTAGCGATGGACGATCTCGTCGTTCCATGGCGGGCAGGGGCCGTCGTAGCCGTAGTAGTCGCCGCTCATGTCGTGATCGTTGGCGAACCAGTCGGTGTAGTTGTTGATGCCTTGCCGGCTGCCCTGCGCAGCCTGCGGCCCGGGCTTGCCGCGCGGGGTGACGGTGGCGCTGAATTCGCCGACCTTGATTTCGTTGAGGGTGGCCGGCAGATCGACCAGCACCCAGTGGAAGAAATCGACGCGGGGCAGCGCGGCGGGAACGGTGCGGCCTTCCTGATTCACATCGTCACCGCGGCTCGGGACGTCCGGGTCGTGGCAGATGACGACGAAGGATTTGCTGTCGGCGGGGACGTCGCTCCAAGCCAGATGGGGGTTCACGTTCTTGCCGAGGCAGACGTGATGCGCCGGGTCCGGGGTGCAGAAGGCAAATTCACCGGGGATTTTCTGTCCGTCCGCAAAGCTCGTGCTGGTCAGTTTCATCGTAACCTCATTTATCAGGCCGCCTGGCGTCGGAAATCCCGCAGGCGGAAGCCAAGAATCCATAGCGTGGCGAAATAGGTCGTGGCGCCGAGTGGCACCAGCCAGGCCAAATGGATTGTCCGGTCGACGAAGCTGCTTTGCAACCAGCTTTTTTCAGCGCCCATGCCGAACCACAAGGCCGCGCCCATGGCGATCAGGGCCGCCAACAGCTTGCTGCTGAAACTCAGCCAGCCGGCCTGCGGCTGGTAGATTTCCAGGCGACGCAGGCCGCGATAGAGCATGAAGGCGTTCAGGCAGGCGGCCAGGCCGATCGACAGGGCCAGGCCGGCGTGAGCCAGCCAGCCGATGAAGGCAAGGTTCATGGCCTGCGTGGCGGCCAGCGAAATGAGGGCGATGCGGACCGGGGTGCGGATGTTCTGGCGGGCATAGAAGCCCGGGGCGAGCACCTTGACGAGAATCATGCCGGTCAGGCCGACGGTGTAGGCGACGAGGGCTTCGCGGGTGCGGAAAACGTCGTCGGCCGAAAAGGCGCCGTGGAAAAACAGTGCCGAGATCAGCGGTACGGCCAGGATGGCCAGGGCGAGGGCGGCCGGGGCGGCGAGCAACAGGGTCAGGCGCAGGCCCCAGTCGAGCAGGCGCGAGTATTCAACCGGGTTGTTGCTGGCGTGGTAGCGCGACAGCGAGGGGAGCAGGATGGTGCCGAGGGCGGCACCGAGCAGGCCGGAAGGGAACTCCATGAGGCGGTCGGCGTAATAGAGCCAGGAGACGCTGCCAGACTGGAGGAAGGAGGCGAAGATGGTGTTGATGAGCAGGCTGATCTGCGACACCGAAACGCCGATCATGGCCGGTGCCATGAGTTTCGTAATTCTCCGGACGCCGGGGTCGGCCCAGGCGGCGCGCCAGTTCAGCGACGGGCGCGGCAGCATGGCGATTTTTTTCAGGGCGGGAATCTGGATGGCGAGTTGCAGCAGGCCGCCGAGAAAAACCGCCCAGCCGAGGACCAGCACGGGCGGGTCGAAATAGGGGGCGGCAAACAGCGCCATGGCGATCATCGAGAGATTGAGCAGCACCGGCGTGAAGGCCGGCAGCGCGAAGCGGCTCCAGCTGTTGAGAATGCCGCCGGAGAGCGCAACGAGCGACATGAAGAGAATGTACGGGAATGTGATGCGGGTCAGCGTCACCGTCAGTTCGAACTTGCCGGCGTCGTCGCTGAAGCCGGGCGCCGAGATCCAGACCAGCACCGGCGCGAGCGCGATGCCGAGGGCGGTGACGGCAAACAGCGCCATGGAAAGCAGGCTGGCGACATGATCGACGAGGGTGCGCGTGTCTTCGGCGTTGCGCTGGTTCTTGTATTCGCCAAGGATGGGCACGAAAGCCTGGGAGAAGGCGCCTTCGGCAAACATGCGGCGGAGCAGGTTGGGCAGCTTGAAGGCGACGAAGAAAGCGTCGGTGGCCAGGCCGGCCCCGAAGGTGCGGGCGATGACGAAGTCGCGGGCAAAGCCGAGAACT